>CAYMSG010000380.1:0-4017 GCA_964392955.1 uncultured Chitinophagaceae bacterium
TTAAAGACCACTTCAAGAAGCAACAACACCAGGTTGTTACTGTTGATGAGTTTTGCCAGTACATGGGCTTGCAACCGGAGACGGTTGCCAAGCAACTTAGGTAAGTAGAAACCTTATCTTTGCTTTTGCTGATGATAAGGCACAGCACACCCTAAAGGCAACAACATTTTTTCTTTTCTTTGTTCTACTCTTGCACTTGTTTTAGTCACCTTTGTTGTCTATTTGTTGCCCAATCTCTGTAAGTGCTTGATAATAAAGGGAACTATAATTTTTGCATCGGAAATTTCACGCCGAGGTTCGTGTCCCCACGAACCAAACTGATTGACCTGAAAGGTTCGTGAAGACACGAACTACGGCGGTAAAATAAAATCGCCCGCTTGCGCAAGCGTCATTTCCATTTTTAATTTGGCATCTTATGAAAAAGTTTATACCTCAATAAATACGATTTACTTTCATTAATTAATCGCTCCGTCCTGTATTTAGAACTATGTGATCCAGGATGGCTTTCATAATTAAGCTTCTCATTCTGAAAAACTATTTCAAGCAACAGGGGTTCTGTACCAGAAGTATCGTTTCCCTTCACATAAAACAACTTTTCATTATGGAAATAATAAGTTGCCAATAATTTTTGCACGGGCATATACAATTCTACTTTTACTAAACTTTTAGTTTGTGTGTTTTTGTAAAAGGTTTCTGTATATGGACGATCTTTTTTTGACATTGAGTCCACAAACATTTCAGTAATATTTTTTGCACTATAATCAATATACGAAGCAAGGTTTCGTGCATCTTTAACTATTCTTGTCTGTTCCTGCGAATAGCCGCAAAAGCTATGAAATACAATAAAGGCGCCAAAAAAAACCGACTTAAGTATCATATTATTCCTGATATCTGTTTAAACAAAAATATTGTTCTTTCTGAGGCAAATTTGTTAAAGCGTTCTGCGCAATCGTTCCCTCAACTTCATCTCGGCTCTTTCAATTATCTTCGGAAACCATATTTCAACATCATGCGCTATCTCGTTTCTATCCTTCTGATTGTATCAATTGCCGCAAACAGTTGCAGCAGCAGCAACAAAACAAAAGTTACCGATGATCCGATAGCTATCGGATGGAAATCGCTTTTCAACGGCAACGACATCAACGACTGGATCGTAAAAATTCAACACCACGATGTGGGTGTCAACTTCGGCAACACTTTTCGGGTGGAAGAGAATATGATCAAAGTACGGTATGATCAATATGAAAATTTCAATGAACAGTTCGGTCATCTCTATTATAAAACGCCCTACTCCTGGTATCATCTCAAAATGGACTATCGGTTTGTGGGCGAGTGGTTTAAAACCGCACCTTCGTACACCTTACGCAACAGCGGTGTGATGTTTCATTCGCAGGATCCACGCAGCATGCCCAAAGAACAGGATTGGCCGATCTCTGTGGAAATGCAATTCCTCGGCGGACTCAGCGACGGCAAACCACGCCCCACCGGCAATATGTGTTCGCCGGGTACCGAAATTGTGTACAAGGGAAGTATATATCCCGGCCACTGTCTCAACTCCATTTCTAAAACTTATGATGGCGAACAATGGGTAAGTGCCGAATTGATTGTATTGGGCGACTCGCTCATTACACATATCATTAATGGCGATACGGTATTGCAATATGCAAAACCACAAATTGGTGGCGGCGTTGTAAACCGGTACGATCCCAACATAAAACAGGATGGAAAATTATTAAGCAGTGGATTTATTGCGTTACAAAGTGAGGGACAGCCAATTGATTTTAAAAATATCCGCATCAAAGATTTATCAGCACAGTACCGGAAAAATTAAAGCTCACTTTTTTTCAAACAGAGTTTGATCGTTGTTCCGGCATGCGGCTTACTTGTAATAGAAAGTGTTGCGTGAATAGAGGCTGCCCGTTCTTTCATTACGGTTAAACCGTTGCTTTGTTCAACAGCGTCTACCGAAAATCCTTTTCCATCGTCTGTAATTTCAAAACAAATATCGGTGGCTGTTTCAGAAACAGTAACCGACGCATTACGGGCATGAGCATGATACATGATATTGTGCAATGCTTCCTGGCAAATACGAAACACATCCAGCTGCATTTCTTTACTGATCTGTTCATCATCAATTGAACCATGGAAGCTGCAATTGATGGCTCCGACCATTGCAAACTCATTGCAATGCCATTTCAATGTTTCCATTAATCCAAGATCGTTCAGCATACCGGGGCTGATGGTAAATGAAATACGCTGAATGGTTTTGATGAGCAACTCTGTTACTGCACCTGCATGTTCCAAACGCTTTGAAAAGGCTTCAGGCAGTTCCTGATTTTTGGATCTGATCCAGTCGATATCCATTTTCAACACTGCCAGTAACTGTGCCAGTTCTTCGTGCAGCGAAACAGAAAGATACTTCCGGTCCCGTTCAATAGATCCTTTGAAATGATTGGCCAGTCCTTTAAAACGTTTGTATTGTTCTTCAATCTGCAGTTCTGTTTCTTTCCGTCGTGTTATATCTTTTGCAATGGCAAACACCACTTCTTTATCAGCAAAATAAATGGATGTCCACTCAAGCCATACGATACCTCCGTTTTTATGAATATACTTGTTTTGAAAATTAACAAGCGGTTGTCCCTCGATCATCTTGTTCCGTGTAAGCTTCGTAAGTTCCCGATCGTCGGGATGTACAAAACTGCTGATGAGTCTCGAAAACAATTCTTCTTTGCTGTAACCAAGTTTATCGATCACGGATTGATTTACTTTTCTGAAATAACCATCCTTCCCGGCAATACAAACAAGATCGGGAGTAAGTTCAAAAAAAGGCAGGAGTTCAAATTCAGTGGAAACTTGGGAAATCATCACGATGAAAATACAGAAACAAACAACGTAAACTTGTAGTACAACCACTTTTTTATGAACAGTATCCGCTTACAAAATGTTGGATGAGATTTATTTCAGAGCGGACAGAAACACCTGCCTGTTTTACAGTTTTGTATATATGGAGCATTTATTTTATTAATAAATAGTTGCTGCAAAAAATAAAATCTAACGCAGGTAATACCAGTACCCGAATGATTCATTACCGTAACAAATCCGGGAACATCTGCACGTTTCAAAAAAACACAGAACTTTACAGAAGTTATTTTTAAAATACGATCTTTTGCAATACCACATTCTGGATATCGAATTTCCTTACAACGGGGAAACAACTATTTTGTACCCGGTTGTACTACAGGAGGCAGCACATCTGCTGCTGGTCGATTGTGGCTATGCGGGCTCTTTACCGCTGCTGGAAAAGGCATTCGCAAAGCATCAACTTTCGCTAACACAACTAACCGGTATCATTATTACGCATCACGATATTGATCATATGGGTGGCTTAGCAGAGTTGAAAAAACATCTGCCTGCACAAAAAATCTACAGTTCAGCTATTGAAGCACCGTTCATCAGTGGTCAGCAAACATCATTACGGTTGTTGCAGGCCGAAGAATTGCTTACCACAATGCCCGAAGAATATAAACCCGGCGCCTATCAATTCATTGAGCATTTAAAAACCCTGCAAACCGTTGCTGTTGATGATCTGTTGCCAACAGACAGTGCCGTTGAATGGCTTGGTTCCCTGGAAGTGATCCATACCCCCGGACATATGCCTGGGCATATTTCGCTGTACATCAGAGAAACAAAAACATTGATTGCCGCTGATGCGGTGGTACTCGAAAACGGGATTGCAGAAATTGCCAACCCCGGTTTTACATTGAACCTGGTGGAAGCAGTACAGTCAGTAAAAAAAATTAAGCAACTTGAAATTGAACGGTTGATTTGTTACCATGGCGGATTGTTAGAGAATGATATTAGCAATCAGCTGGAGCAACTGCTGCTCCGGTATCAACAGCCATCAACAAAACCTGTATAACAATTGTTTTCATTAAAATGATAACACATGTTAAAGCATCCTCTTATCACAACTGCATTTGCATCTATTTATCTGCTGCTGTATGTGGTGCTGTTACA
>CAYMSG010000381.1:0-3989 GCA_964392955.1 uncultured Chitinophagaceae bacterium
AACGAACAGGATCAAGAACAATCGTTTAAATTTCTTCATACAGAACAAACGACGGTGATCAAGAAATATTGAGTATTGAAAAGTGTATTGGCATTTACTTAGCGATTACTTTAACACTCCCAAAACGCAAATCCCTCCGTTTCAGCGGAGGGACTTGCAGAAAATTTGTTCCATCAATTCGGTAAATGTGTCTCTTGTTTTTGTTTTTAATAGGGTTGATGGATCACTTGGTTTTCACGGATAGAGATTTTGTTTTCAGTTTTCAAAGGATTTGGTTACTGTCAGTTCTTATAGAGTACGGATTTTTCTATCAGGAATTGGATTCTTAATTACTGATGTAAAAGTCTGAATAGTTTTGAAAACATGCATGGGTACATTTGACCGATTTTTTTGCGGAATTTTCTATCGTGGTTTTACGACTTATTATTTTTATCAGTAAGATGATGTGCAGGTATAAAAAATCCCTCTGCAAAAGAGGGATTGTATGATCGTATTACGTGCGTTTTAATTAATAACGTCGGCCACCGCCGCCGCCTCCACTGTATCCGCCTCCGCCGCCATATCCACCACCGCCGCCTGGGCGATATCCACCGCCACCACCTGGACGGCCGCCACCATAACCACCACCACCTCTGTTTCCACCACCGCCACCAGGACGGTCTTCTGCTTGCTTTACCACCAATGGTTTTTTGCTTCGGCCAAGTGTAATATCATTGAGCAATTCAATTGCATCTTTACCATCCTGTTCTTCGGCCATAGTTACAAAACCAAAGCCACGGCTTTTTCCGGTTTCTCTGTCAATTGATATTTTGGCAGAAACAACTTTACCGAACTTTTCAAAAATTTCTTCTAATTCGGCATCATCTACATCATAGGGTAGGCCGGCAACAAATAAATTCATTACAAATAATTTTTGTAAATCTACTTAACTATTGCTTTCGATGAGCATATTTGATGCAGATTATCAGGAAAAAGACCGAACTGTCAAAAACCTGTCATGGCTGAGTAATCGTACACATGTATTCCGGGTTTGTTTGCTTTGGCTGCCTGCAACATGGCTTTTGCAACGGTTTTCCCTTCAATGGCTTTGTATTTTGAGGGAATCATAAATGAAAACAGACGGAAAATTACGGTGCCGATCATTTCGCCCAATCGTTTCTCCTTTCGTTCGCCAACCAAAAACGACGGACGGAAAATATGAAACCCATCAAATGGAAAAGCAGCAATCACTTCTTCCACTTCACCTTTTAAGCGTGAATAAAAAATGCGTGAAGCTGCATTGGCACCAATGGCTGATATCAATAGATACTGTTTGAAACCTGCTTCATTGCCAAACCGTGCAGCATTTACCGGAATGTCAAAATCAATGGAACGATACAACGCTTTATCACCCTTTACATTGGCATTGGTGGTGCCGATGCAGCAAAAAATACAATCACCGGCACCGAGATTTTTTTTGTACGCTTCATAATCTGAAAAATCGGTAATGCGAATATCAAGCTTAGGGTGTTGCAATGCAATCGGTCGGCGCACCAGCAACCGGACAGTTGAAAATGCATCATCCTGTAAAAGCTGTTCCACCAGTGCTGAACCAATTAATCCGGTAGCACCTAATACAACTGCGGTTTGTCCGTTCATAATTTGTTTATTTTGCATCCTTGCCGTTTGCAATTGTACATGGTTCAAACTGTGGGCTGAGGCTTGATACGAGTCTGAATGTTGTAAACTGCATTGCAGGCGTAGTATTTAAAACTTTGGTATCACATGCAAATTCACGAAAATCTTTCACTCCGGCAATACAATACATTCGGGATCGATGTAAAAGCAAAACTGTTTGCTGATTTTTCATCGGTGGAGCAGTTACAGGAAATTCTCAAATATGTACATCAGTTGTCGCCCCGCAGTGCAAAACTCATTCTTGGGGGCGGCAGTAATTTGTTATTTACGAAAGATGTTAACGGATTGGTACTGAAGAATGAAATTGCAGGCATTCGAATCGTAAAAGAAGATGATGCGTTTGTATATCTCAACGTTGGTGCTGGCGTTAACTGGCATGGCTTTGTGCAACATTGTGTACAGCAGGGTTGGGGCGGAGTCGAGAATTTAAGTTTGATACCCGGGAATGTGGGTGCAAGCCCCATGCAGAATATTGGTGCCTATGGTGTGGAGATCAAAGATGTGTTTGAAGAACTGCAGGCGTATCATCTCAACGATAAAAAAGTAATCACGTTTTCAAATAACGATTGTGCATTTGGTTATCGTGAAAGTGTATTTAAGCGGCAATATAAAGATCAGTTTGTGATCTTGCATGTAACATTCAAACTACGGAAGCAGCCACTCTTTAATACCAGTTACGGAGCCATTCACCAGGAGTTGGAGCAGATGGGTGTACAGGAATTATCTGTTGCGGCTGTTTCACAGGCGGTCATCAATATCCGCTCTTCGAAGTTGCCCGATCCGAAACAGATTGGCAATGCAGGAAGTTTTTTTAAAAACCCATCGGTGAGCAAAGAGCAGTTTGATCAGTTAAAAAATGAATTTCCATCAATGGTGGCGTTTGAAAATGCAGATGGCACTATGAAACTGGCAGCCGGATGGCTCATTGAACAGTACGGCTGGAAAGGGTATCGAAAAGGCGATGCAGGTTGTCATGCAAAGCAGGCCTTGGTATTGGTGAACTATGGTGCAGCAACTGGTAAAGAAATTTATGATTTGAGTGAAGAGATATTGCAGAGTGTGAAGTTGAAGTTTGGAGTAGAGCTGGAACGGGAAGTGAATATTGTGTAGAAGCTGTGAGCTTTTAGCTGCGAGCTTAGAGCAAATACAGTTCAATTTTAACAGCTTTTGCGTCTTTTATCTATCTTGATAATTTGTAATCGTAATAACATGAAATCATCTATTCTACTTCTTTTGGTTCTATGTTTAGGTATTACTGTGAATGCACAGGATAGTTTATTTACAAAACTTGATAAGGCAATTTTTGTTGAGTTTTTTGGCCCTGGTTTTCAGACCAGCATAAATTATCAACAAAAAATTTGGGATGTGAATGAAACGAACGGGCTTTTTTTTCGAGTTGGGTTGGGACCTGGCGGAGGCATTCGTGATTCGATAAGAGGTCCGCTGTTTCTCACAATACCCGTTGGATTGCATTATAATTTTTCAAAGTCGTCCAGGTTTGAAGTAGGAGCTGGCGCAATCCCTTTTGTTATTTTGAATGACCGCCCATCTCTTGCAGGTTATGCTTCTTTTGCGTATTACATTACAAAGTCGCCAAAGGTGCGGATATTCTTTTCGCCTATTTTCCACAGCAGCAGTTTGAAACAGAGATATTTTGGAGTGAACAGTCCGGTTACAATTTACGGTGGTCTCGACTGGATCATTCTTTCGCTGAAGAAAAAATGAAATTCAAAAAAATGAGGAATCGCAGCATCACGCAAAACTCGCAGCTAAAGGCTCACAGCTTTCTTCTCAACTCACCACCCAACTCATCACCAACTCTTTCATAAACCGATACTGTACCGTTAATGGTAACGGATCAAATTTTTGGAAACTGCATATCAGTTTTCCTTCTTCATCATTGCCTTCAATGGTTTCAATGTGCATGTGTTCCCTGAAGTCGACTCCACCGTCGCCAAACCATTTGAACATCGACTCTTTAGTGCTCCACAATAATGTTGCAAGCTGTAACAGTTGAGCCGTACCCATTTGTTCATCGAGGAACATTTTTTCCTGCTGCGTCAGAAATTTATTGCTGATGCGGAGAATCTTATCGGTTGGCTGTTCAATGTCCACACCTACCCGTTGTGTAGAACTCACAATGGCAGCTGCATAATTGCCGCAATGCGAAATGGAAAAATGATATTTCTCATCGGGTAAAAACGGTTTGCGTGTATCGGCAATTAAAATTTCGTTCAGCGGAAAATCTTCAAACAGGGTGGGGAGCAAATAACGGCCGGCCAGGTGTTGCAAGCGTTTGTGCGGATGGGTTA
>CAYMSG010000382.1:0-3980 GCA_964392955.1 uncultured Chitinophagaceae bacterium
ACTGAAACCGATAAAGCCTGGATCGATATTAAAAGCCGCTGGAACGATGATGACCCACGTGGCTGGGAATTCATCGAAAACGGAAAAGCATTTTTGTGGGTGAGCGAAAAAGATGGCTGGCGGCATATTTACAAAGTAACCCGTGATGGAAAAGAAACGCTGCTCACCGTTGGCAACTACGATATTGCAACCATTAGTGCAGTAGATGAAGCAAAGAACGAATTGTACTTTATTGCATCGCCCGACAACCCGATTCAACGCTATCTCTACAAAGTAAAAATGGATGGCAAGAGCAAAGCTGTTCGTGTAACACCATCTGGTTATGAGGGTACCAACAGTTACGAATGCTCACCGAATGGAAGTTATGCAGTACACAATTTTACCAGTCGTTCGGTTGCACCAGCTACACAGTTTTTAAATCTTGCTACACACAAATCTGTTGCAGGCGATGAATTACTGAAAACAATCAAACCTGTTAACAAAGACAATCTTGAATTCTTTACCATCACAACCGATGATGGTGTTACTATGGATGGCTGGATGAGCAAACCGAAAAATTATGATCCAACCAAAAAATATCCGGTTGTATTATATGTGTACAGCGAACCCGCTGCAACAACAGTAGAAGATGATTTTTATGCAGGCAATAACTTTTTGTTTGGTGGTGATATGAATGCTCAAGGTTATTTCTATGTATCCTTCAACAGCCGTGGTACACCAACGTTGAAAGGTGCCGAATGGCGCAAGAGTATTTACAAACAAATTGGCCGCATTAATATCCGTGATCAGGCAATGGGTATGAAAAAGTTATTGGCTGATCGACCTTATCTTGATGCAAGCCGTGTAGCTTGTTGGGGCTGGAGTGGTGGCGGTTCAACAACATTGCATCTGTTGTTTCAATATCCTGATCTCTTTCAAACAGGTATTTCCATTGCAGCAGTAGGCAATCAATTGTTTTACGATAATATTTACCAGGAACGTTACATGGGTTTACCACAGGAAAATAAAGATGATTTCATCAAAGGTTCACCTATTACCTATGCAAAAAACCTGACAGGGAATTTGTTGTACATCCACGGTACAGGTGATGACAATGTGCATTACAGCAATGCGGAAGTGCTGGTGAATGAACTCATCAAACAGGGCAAGCTGTTTCAGTTTATGCCTTATCCGAACCGCACACACAGCATCAGCGAAGGTGCCGGCACGTTTCAACATTTATCAAAACTGTACACAGCGTATTTAAAAGAAAAATGTCCTCCGGGAGCGAGATAATGTTCTTGTTATACTAAAGAGAGGGTCGCTTTGCGACCCTCTCTTTTTATTTCTTCAATAATTCCAATCGATACAAATCATGCCGTCTGTCTTTCATGGTTGTTACACTGCCATACTCATGCAGTTCCTGTAGCAACGAAAGATCTACATCACTTACTACAATCATTTCTGTGTTAGGCGATGCTTCTGCTTTAATACCATTTACCGGAAATGCAAAATCAGATGGCGTTAATACAGCAGCCTGTGCAAACTGCAGATCCATGTTATGTACTTTCGGTAAATTCCCAACATTTCCTGCAATAGCCACATAACACTCATTTTCGATGGCTCTTGCCTGTGCACAGTAACGTACACGGTTATACGCATTTTGTGTATCTGTAAGAAATGGAACAAATAATATTTTCATTCCCTGATCGGCGAGTAAACGTGGCAGCTCCGGAAACTCTACATCATAACAAACCAACACGCCTACTTTACCACAATCGGTATCAAATACTTTCAGCTTATTACCACCTTCAATGCCCCACTCGTACTCTTCTGAAGGAGTGGGATGAATTTTATCATAACTGTCAATACGCCCATCTCTGTGGAGGAAATAAGAAGTGTTGTACAGTTTACCCTCTCTGATCTCGGGCATGCTGCCCGCAATAATATTTACGTTATAAGAAATAGCGAGCCGGGAAATTTCTTTTACTAACGGTGCCGTGTACTCTGCCAACTCACGGATGGCCTTATGCCCGGGCAAATGATTGTATTTGCCCATCAGCGGCGCATTGAACAACTCCGGTAACACAGCAAAGTCCGACTGATAATCACTTACCGCATCAATAAAATATTCAACATTGTTCACCAACTCTTCGAGTTTATCGTAAGGACGCATTTGCCACTGGATCAAACCGATCCGCACCATTTCTCTTTTCCCTTTCATGGGATTAAAAGCACGTTCATAAAATACATTGTACCACACAAGAAGTGTAGCGTAGCCCATCGACTCATTATCTTCCGGCAAATAATTATGAATTACTTTTTTGATCTGGAAATCATTGGCCAGTTGAAAACTTAATGTCTGGTCGTGTATCTCCCGCTTTTTCACTTTTGCAATGTATTGCTTGGGTGTAAGTTCTGCAGCATGTTTACTGTAACTCGGTATCCGACCCCCGGCCATGATGGCTCTTAAGTTCAAACTCTCACAAATAATTTTCCGTGTATCATACAAGCGTCTTGCTAAACGAAGCCCTCTGTATTCGGGATGAATAAACACTTCAATGCCATACAACACATCTCCGTCCGGATCATGTGTGCCAAATGTATAATCGCCGGTGATCTGCCGATACGTATGATTATCACCAAAACGGTTAATATCGACGATTAACGAAAGTGCACAACCCACCACTTTCTGATCAACTGTTACACAGATCTGCCCATCAGGAAATTTTTCGATGAGTTTGGCAAGTGATTCTTCTTTCCAGTACTGTCCGCCCAAACTGGCATAAGCCTGTATCATCGAATCTTTCAACTGCTGATAATCATCGATCGTCAACTTTCGTACTTCTATTGTTGCTGTATCCATAATTTTTAGAATAAATAGTGATTGAGAATGCCCGTTTGTCAATTGGTAACGGAAAACGATAACCCGTACAGTTATCAGGAGTAAGTTAGGTTCATCCACTTATCTCGGCTTGAGATCATCATGACGCAAAAAACAGCATTGATGGTTGCCTCCGCCGTAAAACTGAAGGCGCAAGATAAGCTAAAGAGTGCTCATTCTTCCTTTTCGTTGACTGCGGTTGCACAACAAATGTAATTTCGAATAGTAGTCCTGCTATGCTTCCATCAAAAAAATACTATCTTCCGTCAACAAGAATTGCATATGAGAAAAATTATTCTAACTACACTATCCTTCCTCTTTTTGCTTTTTCAGGCTACTGCTCAACGTACATTGATCCATTGCGGCAAACTCATCGACACCAACGATGGTAAAGTACGCAGCAATGTAACCATTATTGTACAGGGCAGTACCATTACTGATGTTGTAAATGGATTTACACCTGCAACAGCAACCGATCAGGTGATTGATCTGAAAAACAAAACCGTGATGCCCGGCTTAATGGATATGCATGTGCATATGGAAAGCGAAACTAAAAAAGGAAATGCAGCCGATCGTTTTACGATGAATCCGCCCGACATTGCCTTTCAAAGCACCGTGTATGCACGCACTACTTTAATGGCTGGTTTTACAACGGTTCGTGATCTTGGTGGTTCACTGGTAAATATTTCACTGCGCAATTCCATCAACAGAGGATTGGTGATCGGGCCCCGCATTTTTTCTGCAGGTAAATCCATTGCCACTACTGGTGGACACGCTGATCCTACCAACTCTTATCGAAAAGATCTGATGGGTGATCCCGGACCCAATGAAGGTGTGATCAACGGACCGGAAGAAGCAGCACATGCAGTTCGGCAACGTTATAAAGATGGCAGCGACCTGATCAAGATTACCGCAACAGGTGGTGTACTGAGCCAGGCAAAAGATGGATCAAGTCCGCAGTTCAGCATCGAAGAAATAAAAGCGATTGTAACAACGGCAAAAGATTATGGTTTCACCGTTGCTGCACATGCACATGGTGCCGAAGGTATTAAGCGTGCTATTAAAGGCGGCGTTACCAGTATTGAACATGGAACTTATATGGACGATGAAGGCATTG
>CAYMSG010000383.1:0-3975 GCA_964392955.1 uncultured Chitinophagaceae bacterium
GCATTGGCTGATGGAATGATCAGTAAAGCACCAACAACAGAGATCCATAACCCATAGATGATCCCTTTTTTATAGCCGATCTTGTTAATGATATCATACCCGAGGATGTTTGAAGCAAGAAACAATACCAGTGAACCAAAAAAGTAGGCTACATAAAACGCCGAGCCGATCAGTTGCGATTCAAATTGGGTTAATTCAAAATGTGTTTTACAGAATGGGATAAAGATGCTGTTCGATGCTGCAATAAATCCCCAAAAGAAGAAAACGGTTACGAGGGTGCCTAACGCACCGTAGTTTGTTGGTTGTTTAGTCTGATCCATAATCAATCGTTACAATAGTTTGTTTGCAAAGGCTGAAAGTAAAAAGAAAATGCGGAGCGAAAAATTATTTATTGTTTTTTGGTGTAAGCAAAACTCCTTCCTATATTCAAGCATCATTTCTTTTAACTGGTTTCAATGGAAATTCTTCATGTAAGCGCAGAGTGTTATCCTGTAGCAAAAGCAGGTGGTTTAGGCGATGTGGTGGGTGCATTACCCAAGTATCAACAGGATGCAGGCCATCAGGCCAAAGTGGTGATGCCCATGTATCGTACAAAATTTCTGCTTAATAACGAGTGGGATGTAGTGCACAAAGGCTACACAAATATTGGCGATTATTTTTTCGACTATACCATCATCAAAGAAAAAACGAATAAGCTCGGGTTTGGTCTTTACCTCGTTGATGTACTCGGTTTGCTCGACAGGGAAAAGATCTATGGCTATGATGATGATGTGCAGCGCTTCACCGCTTTCCAGGTATGTGTGGTCGATTGGCTGGCTGCCTGGCAGTTGAAACCCGATGTGGTGCATGTACACGATTATCATGCAGGATTGATTCCTTTTATGATGCAGTATTGCTACCGTTATAATCAACTGGCATCGATTCCTACGGTATTTACCATACACAACGCACAATACCAGGGTTGGATGACTTGGGAGCAAAGTGTATTGCTTCCTCCTTACGACGATTGGAAACGTGGGATGCTGGAGTGGGGCAACAGCATTAATCCGTTGGCAAGTGCTGTAAAATGTGCAACCAAAGTTACTACCGTCAGCAACAGTTACTTGGATGAACTCAGGTACATGAGCAATGGACTGGAGGCTCTGTTTGAATATGAAAGAGGAAAATGCAGTGGTATCCTGAATGGCATCGACACAGAAGTATGGAACCCCGCTTCCGATAAATATATCAAACACGATTACTCTCTTGCAACAGTGGAAGAAGGCAAAGCAAAAAACAAAGCCCAGCTTTGCGAAACTTTCGGGCTTGATGTAAGTAAGCCACTGTTTGTTTTCATTGGCCGTTTGGTAGGTGAAAAAGCGGCTGATCTGTTACCGGGGGTTATTGGTGATTCCTTTTATTACATTGGCAGAAGAATGAATTTCCTGATACTTGGCAGTGGTGAACCGGATGTAGAAGGAAAGCTGAACGGCATGATGTCGGTTTCGCAAGGCGATTACAGTTGTTATATCGGTTACAACGAAGCGCTCAGTCATTTGATGTATGCCGGGGCCGATTTTCTGTTAATGCCCAGCCGTGTTGAACCATGCGGGCTAAACCAGATGTATTCCATGCGGTACGGAACCGTACCTTTAGTACGCAACACCGGCGGACTCCGTGATACAGTAAAAGATATTTTACTGCCCGATGGTTACGGTTTGGTGTTTGATAATGCAACGGTAGGTGAAGTATGCAATGCGGTGTGGCGTGCCTGTGAGCTGTTCAACAACAAAGAAAAATTTACTGCAGCCAGGGAACGTATGATGCAGCTGGATTTCAGCTGGGAGTCAAGTGTTCAACAATATCTTGCTTTATACAAAAGTTTGAAATAATTTTAAATGCATCGCTACTAAACCTAAACTTGTTATATGAATACTTCTACATCCAAAAGTACATTAGCTGTTATTCTCGGCGGTGGTGCCGGTACCCGTTTGTATCCGTTAACTGCCAGCCGCAGTAAACCAGCTGTACCCATTGCCGGTAAATACAGGTTGGTTGATATTCCGATTTCGAACTGTATCAATTCGGGTATCAACCGCATGTTTGTATTAACACAGTTCAACTCTGCTTCACTCAATAAGCATATCAAGAACACCTATCACTTCAGTACGTTCAGCAGTGCGTTTGTAGATATACTTGCTGCCGAGCAAACACCTGACAACCCGGGTTGGTACCAGGGTACTGCCGATGCTGTTCGTCAATGTTTGCGGCATGTAGAGCAACATGATGCAGAGTATGTGTTGATCCTTTCCGGTGATCAGTTGTACCAAATGGATTTCCAGCAAATGATTGCTGAGCATGTGCGTTTAGGTGCCGATATCAGCATTGCCACCATTCCTGTTGGCGAACGGGATGCTCCTGAGTTTGGCATTTTAAAAGCGGATGCTGATAATCTGATTACTTCATTCATTGAAAAACCAAAGAAAGAAATTCTTGGTGAGTGGGTAAGCGATACCGGTAATGAGATGCGCAATGCAGGCCGTGTTTATCTTGCTTCCATGGGTATTTATATTTTCAACAAAAAATTACTCATTGATTTGTTGCAGGATGAGTATAAGGATGCCACTGATTTTGGGAAAGAGATCATGCCCGCATCCATTGAAAAGTATAAAGTAGTAAGTTACCAGTACGATGGTTACTGGACCGATATCGGAAATATTTATTCTTTCTTTGAAGCCAACCTTGCGTTAACCGCAGAAATTCCTGATTTTAATTTGTTTGATAATACAAAGCCTGTGTTTACCCGAGCCCGCATGTTGCCACCGGCAAAGATCAGCGGTACTACATTGGAACGAACAATTATCGCTGAAGGTTCGATCATTCTCGCCAGCAGGTTAGAGAACAGTGTGATCGGTATCCGTACACGCATTGGTCATGGTACTACGGTGGTAAGCAGTTATATAATGGGTGGTGATTATTTTGAAACGCTGGAAGAAATGAATCGTTCAGCCGAGCGTGGCATCCCCAAGATTGGTATTGGTGAACGTTGTTATATCAAGAATACAATTATTGATAAAAACTGCCGCATCGGTAACGATGTGCGTATTAACGGTGGCGCACACCTGCCGAATACAGATCATGCATTGTACACTGTAAAAGACGGAATTGTGGTGGTGAAAAAAGGTGCGATTTTACCTGATGGATTTGTGATTTAAGCTTTTTGCCCCGGAAAAGTTTGAGATAAGTAACGATTGATTATGAACCTAAACAACTGCTTCTCTCCGGGGAAGAAGCAGTATGATTGCTATGCAGGATTTATTGCCTACCGGTAAGCCCAAACTCAGCTTAGGCCAGATCATTAATATGAGTGTTGGCTTCTTCGGAATCCAGTTTGCATTTGGATTACAAAATGCAAACGTGAGCCGTATTTTTCAAACACTGGGCGCACAAATAGAAGAGATTCCTATTCTCTGGATCGCTGCTCCGTTAACAGGGTTACTGATTCAACCCATCATCGGTCATATGAGCGATCGTACCTGGCTGGGGAAATTAGGCCGTCGCCGACCCTACTTTATGGCAGGTGCTGTTCTTGCAGCATTGGCATTGTTTGTTTTTCCGAACGTATCTGCATTATGGATGGCAGCAGTGATGCTGTGGCTACTCGATGCATCCATCAATATTTCCATGGAACCCTTCCGTGCATTTGTGGGTGATATGTTGCCCGATGAACAACGTACCACCGGTTTTGCCATGCAGAGTTTTTTCATTGGCATCGGTGCCGTTATTTCATCCATACTTCCGTATGTGCTTACTGAATTTGGAGTAGCAAATACAGCCGAGCCGGGTGTGATTCCAGACTCGGTTCGCATTTCGTTTATTACAGGTGCAGTTATTTTTGTAGCTGCTATTTCTTATACGGTGTTTACAACCAAAGAGTATTCACCGGAAGAAATGAAAAGCTTTGGTGAAAGCGATGAAGCAGATCATACAAACGTA
>CAYMSG010000384.1:0-1042 GCA_964392955.1 uncultured Chitinophagaceae bacterium
AAATCCGTTTCTGGAGATCACTCGAAATGCCCAAGCCCGACATCACAGCTACAGAGGGTGATTGGTGGCTCAATTCGGTGAACTATCCGTTGGGTGCGTATTACCGTGTAGAACCGAAAAGTATTGAAGACATGCATTGCGCCATCAACGACCTGGGTATTTTGTATGCGAGTGCTGTTTGTCATGCAGGTTGGGATGAGCTGAAAAAATCAACGCATCATCCTTACAAAGAAATTCCCAATACAAAAGTAAAAGAGAGCGATGGTGGTCATGCGTTTGTAATCATTGGTTATAACCAAACCGGTTTTATCATTCAGAATTCATGGGGCAAGAGTTGGGGCACGGGTGGATTGGCTGTGTTAACGTATGAAGACTGGCAACAGAATGCGATGGATTGCTGGGTGGCGCAGATGGGTGTTACCACTGATCTGCACCTGGCCATTGCAGAATCAGCCACACTGCGGCTCGATAAAAAAAACAAAGTGGCGATTGCGGCTGATCCTATTCTCAAAAAACGGGAACTCGATCCGTTTATCATTGATATGGAAAACAATGGACGCCTGAGTAACTCGGGTGAATACCGTACAACGGAAATGGACATCGAAGCATTGGTAACACAACATGCAGGCATTGCACGTGAACGGTGGGGATTAAAAAACAAACCGATGGATGTAGCCATTTACGCACACGGTGGTTTGGTGGGTGAAAAATCAGCAGCCGATAGTTATGCGGTGTGGTGCAAGAAATTATACGATGCACAGATCTTTCCTATACTGCTGATGTGGGAGACAGATATTTTCAGCACTGTGAAAAACATGATTGAAGATACCTTGCTCGGCAAAGAACCACGCATGACGGGTGGACTGATTGACCGCATCATCAATTGGAAAGATGAACGGCTCGAACGCCTGGCAGCACCTATTGGCAGTAAAGTGTGGAAGGAGATGAAAGAAAATGCAAAAGCCATCAGTTACCAGAAAAACAGTGGTGGCCAGCTGTTGTACAAATATGCAACAGCCGCAAAAAGCGAATTGAAAAGTCA
>CAYMSG010000384.1:1052-3965 GCA_964392955.1 uncultured Chitinophagaceae bacterium
ATTGTGCACAGTCATTTGGTAGAGAAGTTAGTGAGCCTTGGCTGGAGTTTTAAAACTGTTCAGTTCATGGCACCGGCAGTAACCAATGAACTGTTTGATGCAACGATTCTCAAAGCCATCCAGAATAAAAAAATAAAGAACTATTACCAGTATCATTTGAGTGATGATGTTGAACTAAAAGATAATTGCTCCATCTATTCCAAATCATTGCTGTATCTCGTTTCCAATTCGTTTGAGCCCGGCAGAAAAACACCCATCTTAGGTATGCAGAAGTTCTTTGAAAAAGCAAGCAACTACCGGCGGGCAACGATGAAATCGTATCACAGTCCGGGTGTATATACAAAAAGCACATCGCACGGTGGATTTGATAACGATGTGGCAACGATTGATACGATTATTAAGAATATAAAGAAGTAGGTGTGTAAGAATAGAGTTGCAAGCGGAGTCCGTCATGTCGACAATAGGAGACATCTCTGCAGCGTAAGGCTATTAAATTAAAATCAAGCTGCTCAAATAATTTCACGCTGATTCTTTAGAGATCCCTCCTTCGTCGGGATGACAGCTGTATTTAGCGCCAGTGCAAGCTTCGTCCATTGATCACTCTGCAACAAACAGTATGATCGTAAACGAACAAATGGAGTTCACTACAGTCGTGTACAAGCTAAATAAATGTATCACCTTCCTAGAGGCGATGCAAAAAGTAAAACAGTTGTTTGTTCTTGGTTTCTTTTATTGCTTTTTCTTAGACTTTGGAATTTGTGTCTTGATTTTTCTTGACGCTTGTCCCTTGTTGCTTGTCCCTTTCTCTCCCTATCTTTGCTCAACTCATGGGGTGCCATACTTTCAAGGGCTGAGATTATACCCACATACCTGATCCGGGTAATGCCGGCGTAGGAAAAATGCAAGTGCATGTGCATACCCTTGGGTGAATTAAACAAACAGTTATGAACGTTCACGAATGGGCACATGCATTTGTTGTACAGTTGAAAGCAGTTCCTCTATTAGAATGGGTTGGTGTTGGTTTTGGTGTAGCCGAAGTGTTGCTGGCAAGAGCTAATAAGATTGCATTGTATCCCTGCGGTATTATTGCCGTTGCAATTTCCACCTATATTTTTTTTCATGCAGGATTGTATGCTGAAAGTGCTTTGAACCTCTACTACTTCATTATGAGTGTATATGGCTGGTGGTTTTGGGTAAACAGGAAGAACCATGCAGCGCCGGCCATCAGCAGAAGTACAAAACGTGACTGGGCTATTACCGTTACCATTGTTGTTACAGCATTTGTATTGCTGTACACGGTGCTGGTCAATTTTACCGATTCTACGGTGCCCGTTGCCGATGCATGGGTAAGCGCCACGGCCTGGGCAGGCATGTGGTTACTGGCCAAACGAAAGTTCGAGAACTGGATACTGCTCAACATCAGCAATGCATTTGCTATTCCGTTGCTGCTGTACAAACAATTGCCGTTGTACGCCGCATTAACACTGTTCTTATTCATCATTGCTGTATTGGGTTATATCGATTGGAATAAAAAAATCAAACAACAAACACATGCACCTGCAGTTGACTAAAAAAGAGATCGCTGAAATAAAACGGTTATGTGCTCTTTCTGAAACGAAAGGCCGATTAACACCTGCGTTGTTAAACATCATTTACAAAAAGCAATGGTTCAAACTGTTTGTTCCAAAAGAACAGGGCGGACTTGCTTTGCCTTTGATGGATGCTTTGCAACTGGAAGAACAGTTGGCAGCGATTGATGGCAGTCTGGGCTGGACAGTTACACTTTGCTCCGGTGCGAATTTCTTTGCCGGGTTTATGGATCAGCAGAAGATCGGCAAACTGTTTTATGCAACAAAGATCTGCATGGGTGGAAGTGGAGCCGCAACAGGTATTGCAGAACAAACAAAAACAGGTTATGTGGTAACAGGAAGATGGAAGTATGCAACCGGTACACCGCATCTAACACATTTCACGGCCAACTGTGTCATCCACCGTAACGGAAAACCTGTATTGAAAGAAGATGGTACGCCCTTGATCCGTTCGTTTTATTTTAAACGCAGCGAAGTTAACGTACACAAGGAGTGGAAGGCAATGGGACTGAAAGCAACAGCCAGCCACAGTTACAGCGTAAACAAACTGCAGGTAAAAGCAGAACGCAGTTTCGTGATTGATGCAGCACATGCCACACTGGAACATCCCATCTATACTTATCCGTTTATGCCTTTTGCAGAAACAACCTTAGCCGTAAATACATTGGGCATGACGAATCATTTGCTCGATGAAGCTACAATGGTCTTCAAACAAAAAAAGCTGAACGCTGCTGCATTGCAACAGGCCGATGCTGTGTTGCTAACAGCACGGCAGGAGATCAATAAAATGCGTACTGCGTTTTACAACATTGTTGAACAATCGTGGAAAGAGTTCATCAGCAAAAAAAAGACCTCTGCAAAAACAACCAGGCAGATCAGCACAATCAGCAGGCAGTTGGTAAAGCTTTGCAGAAAACATGCAATCGAAGTATATCCTTATTGCGGGTTATCATGTACAGCAGAAACATCAGAGCTCAACCGTGTGTTCAGAGATTTGTTTACTGCCAGTCAGCATGCGTTGTTAACGTATGAACAATAAAGTGCTTGTGAATGATTGAATGCTTTCTTAATGCTTTTTCTTCAGTGGTTGTTCTTTTACACCTTCAAATGTTATTTTCACCGGCCTGATCAATCCCTTCTCATCAAACAACAATTCTTCAATACAGGTAACACGGTTATTGGCCGCTGTTTCTCCCAACGGACGACGATGATAAACGATATACCATTTGTCTTTTTCTTTGTTGTGCATGATTGAATGATGACCTGCACCGGTTGCTACGGTAGTATCCTGTTGCAATATTTTTCCTACCCGCTCAAATGGTCC
>CAYMSG010000385.1:0-3964 GCA_964392955.1 uncultured Chitinophagaceae bacterium
CCACAGATGAAACTGATTGCCCTTGTATTTGCCTGCAGCTCGTAGCTAAAAGCTCACAGCTTACTATCACTTTCCAAACTTCTTCTTCAACGCTGCCAACGCATCATTTACACTCAGATTGCTTAAGTCTTCATCTTTCTTTTGAACTCTTGTGCCTTGGTTCTTTATTCTTGTGCCTTTTGGTGGAGCCTCCTGTGTTTGTTTGATCGATAAGGCAATCCGCTTACGTTGCAGATCTACTTCCACTACTTTTACCATTACTTTATCGTTCAAGTTTAATTTTTCAGCCGGGTCAGTAATATAGTCGTGTGATATTTCTGATACATGCACCAGGCCATCCTGTTTTACGCCAATATCTATAAAAGCTCCAAAGCGGGTTAGGTTGGTCACAACGCCAGGAATCACCATGCCGGCAGTTACTTCTTCAATACTGAAGATGTTGGCATATTCAAATGCCTGTACTTCACTGCGTGGGTCAAGACCGGGTTTGATCAATTCTTTTAAAATATCATTGATGGTTAATTCACCAATCGTTTCGCTGACGTATTTTTTCGGATTGATCTGTTTGATGGTGGATTCGTTACCCACCAGTTCTTCTACTTTTAACTGCAGATCGGTAGCCATTTGTTCAACCACTGGATATGCTTCGGGATGCACCGCACTTTTATCCAATGCATGTTCGCCGTCGGGTATGCGTAAGAAACCGGCGCATTGTTCAAATGCTTTATCGCCGAGACGTGGCACTTTCAATAATTGTTTGCGACTTGTAAAACGACCGATCTCATTTCTGTACTTCACAATATTTTCAGCAATACTGCTGTTGATACCACTTACATAGCTCAGCAGATTTTTACTGGCTGTATTTAAATTTACCCCTACCTGGTTTACACAACTCACCACCGTTTGATCCAGCCGTTCTTTCAAACGGATTTGATTGACATCGTGCTGGTATTGTCCAACGCCAATACTTTTTGGATCAATCTTCACCAATTCTGCCAATGGATCCATTAAACGGCGACCAATACTTACGGCCCCACGTACCGTTATATCTTTATCAGGAAATTCTTCCCGGGCCACTTCACTTGCACTGTAAATCGATGCACCATCTTCATTCACCAGGAAAACAGGTAAACCGAGATTTAGTTTTTTAATAAACTGTTCGGTTTCTCTTCCTGCAGTTCCATCACCAATGGCAAATACCTGTGTTTGAAACGCATTTACTAAATGACGGATGGTTTGTTCAGCCGCATATAGTTTACCCGGCTCATGGATATAAATTAAATCTGTTGTTTGCAGATCGCCTTTTTCATCTAAGCAAACAATTTTGCAACCTGTTCTGTAACCGGGATCAATTGCAAGAATACGTTTGCTTCCAAGCGGACTGCTCAACAACAACTGACGAAGGTTTTCTGCAAAAACAGTGATCGCTTCTTCATCGCCTTTTTGTTTTAACTGCGAACGGAATTCTGTTTCAAGACTTGGCTGCAGCAATCGTTTGTAGGCATCTTTGATTGCTTTCTTAACATGCGTGGTAGATTCGGTCATCCCTTTCACATACAATGAATCGATCAGCTCGATAGCCAATTCCTCTTCCGGTTCAATACTCATCTTTAATACACCTTCTGTAAAGCCACGAAGGATAGCAAGAATGCGGTGCGATGGAATCTTGTGCACCGGCTCGCTGAAATCAAAGTAATCTTTGAACTTAATGCCATCAGTTTCCTTGTCTTTCATCACCGTACTTTTCACCAGCGCCTCATCTTCAAAATATTTGCGAAGTTTGGCTCTTACAACAGCATCTTCATTCACCATTTCAGAAATAATATCTCTTGCACCCTGCAATGCATCTTCAGCCGTTGCTACTTTTTCGTTAACGAAAGTTGCAGCCTGTTCAGTAACGGCAATATCTTTTTGTTCGAGTAATAACAATGCCAACGGTTCAAGTCCGTTTTCTCTGGCCGTTTGTGCTTTTGTTTTACGTTTGGGTTTGAAGGGGAGATAAATATCTTCCAGTTCATTTAATGTAGTTGCTTTATCCAGTTTGGTCTGCAACACATCTGTCATTTTTCCCTGCTCTGTAATTGTTTTTTCAATAAAGGTTTTACGTTCGGTAAACTCCTTTAAAAATTTTGCCTGGTCCTGTATCTGCTGGATCACAACTTCATCCAGGTTGTCGGTTTTATCTTTTCGGTAACGGGCGATAAACGGAATGGTGGAACCTTCTTCCAGTAATTCAATCACTGCTTCTACCTGCTGCACCCGCAGGCGTAATGTACCTGCGATGGTTGATGAAAATTCTCTCATGGTTAATTCGATCTTGTTATGTAAAAACGGGCTGCAATATAGGCTGGCCGGAGTAGAAAAAAAATTTGTTCGTTTCAATGTGCAGAAATAAAAACGCTGCAGGCACATGACGCTTCAATGACAAATGATATGTAAAAAAATGACCGTATGTAAAAAAGCGAACAAATGCCATTTCATTTATTTGCATTTTTTTACCACTTATCAAAACATGAAAGTATAAACGCAGCATCACATAAACATGTGTTGTCAAATGTTTCAAAGTGTGTTTAATTCGCACACTTTTATTACCGGTTAAAAAGATTAGCAGGTAATTATCATTCATCATCTAAACCTTATCATTCATGACAAGAAAGATCCTCCGGGTTCTGCTTGCTTTTGTGATTGGATTGTTTTCTGTTTCGTATGCACAGGCGCAAACGGTTACAGGAAAAATTACATCACAAGACGGAGAACCACAGCCTTTTGCCACTGTACAGGTTAAAGGTTCGCAAACTATTACAACTGCTGACGCTCAGGGCAATTATTCCATTACAGCCAAACAGGGCGATGTGCTCATTTTCACCAGCACTTCGTTTCAGCAAAAAGAAGTAACGGTGAATGGCGCTGTTGTAAACGTAACCGTAACTGCTACGGTGAATGCGTTAAAAGAAGTTGTTGTTACCGGTTATTCCACCCGTTCCAAACGTTCCAATATTGGTTCGGCATCAACGGTAGTGATCGACGACATCCGCACACAACCCATTGCATCATTCGATCAGATATTGCAGGGGCAGGCTCCGGGACTGAATGTGAAATCAGGTTCTGGTCAACCCGGCCGCAATGCGGATGTGATTATTCGTGGACGTACTTCAGTAAACGGTTCAGTTGATCCGCTTTACATTGTAGATGGAGTGGAAGTAAGAGCCGGCGATTTCAGCACCATGAATCAAGGCGATTTTGAAAGTGTAACGGTGTTGAAAGATGCAGCATCAACGGCCATTTATGGTTCACGTGGTGCCAATGGTGTAATTGTAGTTACTACCAAAAAAGGGAAAAGCGGAAAAGTACGTTTTGCATACGATGGCCAGATTGGTGTGTCTACATTACCCGAAAACAAACTCAGGCTGATGAACACGCAGGAAAAGCTTGATTTTGAAATGAACATCGCTGGTAATCCCTGGGGCTGGTCGGCAGCAGAAGTTGCAGAATTGCGTAAAATCAATACTAACTGGAACGACGCAGTGTTCCAGGATGGTAAAATGCAATCGCACCAGATCAGCGCAAGCGGTGGTACCGATAAAACAACATTCTATACATCATTCAGTTTGTTCGATCAGGAAGGTGTTACCATCAATACCGGTTTAAAACGCTATAACGGACGATTGAACCTGGCACATACAGAACGTAATCTGAAGTTTGGTGTAAATCTTTCCGGTGGCTGGTCTAAATTCAGAGGTACGTTTGAAGGCGATCAGAGTGTTGGTTCACCATTGAACACGGTGTTATGGGCGTTGCCGTATGAAAAAGCATTTAACGATGATGGTTCTTACGCAGGTTCTGTGCAGTTTCCGTTTTGGTTAAATCCTGTTGAAGAGTTGCGTGAAAACGGCGATTACAGCTGGCAGTTAAAATCAACCGGGAATGTGTTTGTGGAATACAAATTACCATGGATCAACAATCT
>CAYMSG010000386.1:0-3936 GCA_964392955.1 uncultured Chitinophagaceae bacterium
CTACCTGTGCCGTGCTTACACCTTCGATCAATGCTCTTTCACGATCAACACTAACTGTAATTTCCGGGTTATTCAGGTCAACATCCATCTGCAGGTTATCAATTCCTTCTACACGGTTTGTATCAAGATAGTTGAACAACTCAGTTGCAACTTTAGCAATATTGTTGAAGTTATCACCCACTACTTCAATATTCACTGGGGGATCAGTGGGAGGTCCGCCATCTTCCTGCTCTACACTAATGGCAGCGCCGGGAATACCTTTGATGCTGCTGCGTATTTCATCAATATATACTTTGGTTGATTTGCCATGACGTTTTTCAAATTCCACAAACGATACCTGGATACGGCCAAGGTTGGGTTGTGTACTGCGGTTATTATCACGTGGGTTGTTGGCACTCACTGCCACGTTGGTAATAATACTTTCAACAATGGAACCTTCTTCGCCCGGCTTTTCTTTTTCAAGAATTTTGTACACTTTCTTTTCCAGTAAACTGGTGATCGAATCTGTGTACTTCACATCACTACCCACCGGCATTTTCAGATATACATAAATGAAGTTGGGATCGCCACTCGGGAAGAACGTTGATGAGTTACCACGTGCGAGCAACAAAGCCACGGCAATCGGGAACAACAGGAATAATGAAACAAGCATCCACACCGGTCTCCATCCTTTCAATACCCAGCGTAACAGTGTTTCATAGTTGTTCATGAGTTTTGGTAATACTCGTTCCTGGAAGAAATAGATCGCATCACGTAATACATAACGGTTCAGGATACTTGCCAGCGACATAAAGAAGAGGAAGTTTCCAGTACCATGGTTACCGATAACATGATTGATGATACCAATAATGATGAAGGCCCAGAAATGCCACTTACGGAAAATGTTGCTTTTCTTATCATCATACGCACGGCCTTCGGGTTTCATAAAGCTTACTGCAAACACCGGGTTCATAATAAAGGCAACGATCAGTGATGCAGCTAATGTTAAGATCAACATCACCGGCAAATAGATCATGAATTTACCAATGATCCCTTTCCAGAACAGGAGCGGGAAGAAGGGTGCAAGTGTGGTAGCAGTACCTGCCAGCACCGGAATAAATACTTCACCGGCGGCTTCTTTTGCACTGCGTATAACAGGCACTTTCCCGTTGTGATAGATACGATGTGTATTTTCAATTACCACAATGGCATCGTCTACAATAATACCCAGGCCAAACAGTAATGCAAATAATACAATGAAGTTGAGTGTAACACCTGTGCCAACAATGTAATCGGCTACCGGTAAAAACAGGAAGGCCACAAACACACTCAAGGGTACACTCAAAGCCACAAAGAAGGCATTGGTAACACCCATGAAGAACATGAGAATCAATAACACAAGAATGAAACCGATCACGATTGTATTTACCAGTTCATTGAAGGATGTTTTTGTTTGCTTACTCTGATCGCCGGTGATGGTTACTTTGAGATCCTTTGGCAGAATATCATTGTCCTGCATTTCTTTCACGGTAGCCTTCACATTATCTGCCGCATCGATCAGATTTTCACCGCTGCGTTTTACAATGTTGAGTGTAATTACATTTTTACCATCCAAGCGGGCAAAACTTTCATTTTCTTTTACGGTGTCTTTAATGGTAGCAATATCTTTCAGGTAAACGGGTGCGCCACTTACACCTTTTACAATGATGTTGTTAATATCAAAGGCGCTGTTGAATTGTCCACGAACACGCACCGTGCGTTTCATGGTGCCGATCTCAACCTGGCCACCTGTAATGTCATTGTTCTCACGGGCAATGGCACCTTCAATATCGCTGAAGGTGACTCTTGCACTGGCCATGCGGTATGGATCAACATTCACCTGTATTTCACGTTCCGGTGCACCCACAATATCTGCTCTTGTAATTTCTTTCAGCTCTTCAAAACGATCCTGCATTTTATCGGCATACTGTTTCAGTTTTACCGGGTCAAAATCGCCACTGATGTTTACAAACATGATGGGCATTTCACTGAAAGCAAATTCCTGTACATCCGGTTCGGCTGTAAGATCCTGCGGAAGATCCGTTCTGGCTTTATCAACCGCATCTTTTACTTTCTGTTTTGCGAGGTCCACTTTCACATCCGTATCAAACTCCACCACGATCAGTGAAAAATCCTGTTGAGATGATGATTGTACTTTAATAACCCTTGCACCACTAATGCTTTTGAGTTGTTTTTCGATAGGGCGTGTTACCAGGTTCTCAATATCGGCAGGTGAATTACCTACATAAATAGTAGCTACCGAAATAGTAGGTACCACAATATCAGGGAACTGTTCTTTGGGCAGCGTATTGAACTTGAATAATCCATACGCAGTAATGATAATGGTGATGATATAAATGGCCGTGCGGTTATCAACACTCCAGCTCGTAGGTTTAAACTCCTTGAACTTTTTGCTGAGCCCTTCTATGAGATTTGATTGCATATAATAAGATTATGTGTAGTCAGCACTTGTTTTAGTTGATCAGCAGTAAAGAACAGCAAATGAATAAGTGACCATTTGATTGTTTTCAATAGTGCTGATAGTTTTTTATCCAATGGTTACAACCTGTTTGTCGTACACGGTTTGGTAACCTTCAGAGATCAACTGCATACCAGTTTGTAAACCGGATTTGATCTCGATCTTATCGCCATAGGATTCACCAACGATCACCGGTTTTTTCACTGCCACATTTCTTCCTTTGCTGTCTTTTTCCACGATGTACACATACTTTCCTTTATCATCGGTCTGGATCAGATTAACAGGGATCACCAATGCGTTTGGTGCATCGTAATCTTTGATACGAACTGCAGCAATTGAATTGGGGCGAACACCACCACCGGGAATACTTGCTTCAATGGTAAAAGTTCTGGTATTGGGGTTAATGGTTTGTGATGAAAGCTTTACGGAAGAATTGAATGTTTTATTCAAATCAGGAAGTGTAACAATAACGGGGCTGCCTACACGTACACGTGTCATATAATTTTCCGGAACTTCTACTACAGCTTTCAATGTGCTGTTGTTCACAATACGTATCTGTGGTGAAACGCCCATCACTCCCGAAAAGAATTCGCCTACTTTTACTGCAACAACATCTGCAATACCACTTGCCGGCGAATAAACTGTATAAAGTTTGATCTGCTCGTATGCAGTGGCGATCTGGCGTTCCAATGCTTCTACATTTGTTTTTGCAGAAAGTAACTGCACTTCGCTGCCAATGTTTTGATCCCAGAGATTTTTCTGACGCTGGTACAGGTCTTTCGCCAGGGCCAATTGTGTTTCAGAAATTTTTACCTGCTGACGCAGCACTTTATCATCCATCTTCAGGATCAATTGTCCTTTCTTTACAAACTGTCCTTCTTTAATATAAAGATCAGTTACAAGACCACCTTGCCCGTTTGGTGGGGCGATGTACGAAATATTATCTGCATCAATTTTCCCCTGCAGGTCGATGTAGTGCGAAAAATCTTCTGTTACCACCGGTGTAACAGCAATGAGCTTTGCTTTGTCGGTTTTACCCGCAGCTGTATCCAGCTTTGCAATTTCTTCTTCCAGTGTTTTGATTTTTGTTGCAAGCGCTACCTGATCTGTTTTCAGTTTTTCCAGTTGCGCTTTTTTATCACCCAGCGATCCTTTCTTTTCCTTGGCACCCTGTCCGCAGGCAACAAGTACAACCGCAAATCCGGCGATGATTGTGTATTGAAATAAACGTTTCATGTGTGTTATTTTATAGTAATGGTTGATGATTAGTTTAATTGTCCAATGGCTTTTAAGTAGCTGATTTTGGCAACAACTGCGTTATACAATGCTTCGTAATAATTTCCCTGTGCACGTTGCAGTTCAGTATCGGTCTGCAGTATTTCGAAGCTGCTGCCAACACCTTGTTCATATTTTTTCTTGGTGGTGTTGTACACCCGCTC
>CAYMSG010000387.1:0-3928 GCA_964392955.1 uncultured Chitinophagaceae bacterium
TACGGTCTACACCAAAACTGATGAATGCGCCAATGAAAATAAACATGCGTGAAGGTGGCACCAGCTCAGCTCTCCGCATACCGTTTGCCGAATAATTGTAGCCATACACCTGCTTAAAGTTGAATACATTGCTGATGCTTAATACATACACCGGAAACATTTTTGCATTTTGCTTTCCAATGGCCGGTAAGTAATTCAATGCAAAACTCATGTTGTGATAATCAGGAATACGGCCACGATCAGCAAAAAATGTTTTTGAAGTATTTGCATCGTACTGAATATTATAAAACGGACGACCGCTGGCATAGTTGTACGAAAAATTTACATTTGTTTTCATTTTCGTTACAAACTTCTTCAACACTAATGAAGCCGTATGCTTTGCTGCAAAATTGGGCGTGATAGCCGTTGGAAAATTTAAGAAATCACGTTTTGTATCAAGAAATGAATAGGATATCCAGTAATCAAGATTCGTTATATGTTTCTTATCACGCCAGAACAATTCAAACCCGCTTGCTTCACCAAAACCATTGTTGCTGCTGCCGAGTTCACGTCCGTTTACATTGGATGTTTTCAGTAAGCTATTGTACTCTTTGTAAAATGCTTCTATACGAAACGTAGTAAGACTGGTTGTTTTCTGGTACTGTGCAATATAATGTGTGGCCTTCATGAATGTAAGTGGATTCACAGCCGGCTGATAACGCAGCTCAGGGTTTTGATAAAAAATTCCATACGCCAATGATGCCTGACTTTCTCTCCCCAGCTTATACGCTAACGATACTCGTGGTGCCAGATTTGTCTTATTCAACATGGTTGAATGTTCCGCTCTTGCACCAACTTTAGCAGCAAGCTTATTCGTCAAATACACATCCTGCTCTGCAAATACGGAATATACATTTTCAATGAGGCGTGTATTGAACATTATTCCGTTAAATGCAGTGAACTTACTTTTATCATCGCTGTGATTGTACTCTGTTCCAAAACGCAAGGCATTCAATCCCCTGAACTTTTTCTCAATCACAACACGACCATTGGCATAGAAGCCTTTGCTGTTGATGTCAAATTGTTTAAACTCCAATCCGCTTAACAGCACATCTTTTTTATCTTCATCCTGCATGCCAAAAGCAATGTCATCTTTATTAGTTGAAACAGAAACACCGGCAATCAACTTCCATTTATTTTTCAAACTTTCCTTCCATGAAAGATTGTGATACATGTTTCCGTTTGCCAATGAGAAACGGTCTTTATAACCCAATGAATCAAGACTGTTTTGTGTAAAGCCTAAACTATTGGTGAGATAGAAACCATAATACTTCAGCATGCCATTCTTTGACGTTTTGATACGAAAGTTGGCATCCAGATTATGTGAGGTTGGTGCTTTTGAATAATCCTGCTGTTGTTTGATCACGGTAAATGCAGCTGTAAGATTCGAGTAATTATAATTTACGCCCCATGAAGCTGTTTTTTCTTTATTCAATTTTTGAAAGCCGGCACCAATACTTAATACCGACAGATTTAAGGTAGCGGAGGATTGCTCAGGCAAATCGATCGACTCCAGTATTAATGCCGATGATAATGCGTTACCTTACATTGCAGTTTAACCACGGGTGATTAAAACTGTTCTTTTAAAAATAATGGTAAAAAAACGACCCCGTTGTGCAATACCGGGCACGCTGCTGAAAAAGAAATTGTTCACCAATGTTCCGTCAATAAATGTTTTTGTTTCTGCGGCAGTACCACCTCTAACAAATAATCCCTCACTCTCTCCTACCTGCTGTGCACCGGGTAATGTTTTTAATGCACCTGTAACATCGCCATTTGCACTGGCTGTGGTTACAATATCGATCGATGATAATACAGCTGCAACTCGACTGCGGTCACTGGCTTCAAACGAACCTGCTGTAATTACAACAGCACTGATCTCGGTGATCTCTTCTTTTAATTGAATGGGTAATTGCAGGTCGCCCCCTTTTAATTCAACCGGCAATTCCAGTGATTTGTAACCAATGGCTGAGATGATAAGAACCTGGTTTCCTTTGTCGGTTGTTTTGAAACTGAAACGACCTGCAGAATCGGCTGTGGCACCATCGTATGAATCTTTGATGCTGACTGATGCACCGGGAACCGGCTTCTTTTTATTATCTAACACAATGCCTCTGATAGTTGTTTGCCCCAGGACCAACTGGGTGATGATAAGGCTGATGATAAAGGTAAAGGCTTTCATTTCTTATAAATATGTCACAAACATAGAGTAGTTTATTTTATAAACCAAATATTTTGAGCAAAAAATATCCGGGCTTAGAAAAGCCCGGATCAGACCCGTAAAGAAGGCCCGTACTATTTCTTGAATATCTTTTTACTGATTTGCTCGCCGTTGCAACTTACACGGAGTGAATAGTAACCTGCTTTCAAATGTGCAAGATTGAGCTCCTGTGTTTGGCTGGTAACAGCTCCATTGAACCGGGCCACCTGTTTTCCGTTAAGATCCACTACTTCGTAGCTGATCTGTTTATTGCTCCACTCAACGGGTAAACTAATGGTTAGCTGGTTTACAACCGGGTTTGGAAAAGTAGAAATGCCTGCGCTGCGTGCCGCCCCGATCTTTATGACTCGTGTTTCGGAGTATTCATACTTTCCCCGATTATCTTCAGAACGTATGCGGTAGTATATGGACGATCCAGTGGCTCCACGGATGGGCTCTTTAAACTTATACGGTACATCCTCTTCCATTCCCGTTTTTGAAAAGATGATGCCGGCTTCACGAAAATTAATACCATCAGTACTGCGCTCCACAATAAACTGGCTGGCAGTTGAATTGCGGTTAACCGTCCACGTAAGTTCGGCTTTGCTCTCCTTTTGCTGTGCAACAAACTCATTCAGCTTTAACGAAAGCACATACATGAATGTCTGCGACATCGGGCAATTCTGGTTCAATCCTGTGGGTGTTAAAAATGCATTCATGTACATGCGTATCCCGTTGATCGATTCAATGGCTGTAGTAGATGCAAACTCATGATTTCCGATATAAAAAATTAAACCGCCTGCCTGTGTTGCACTGTTAATTTTTGAAACACTTGCACCAACCGGTGTATTCGATGGACCCGTTGCATGGTTATGCGCATTGTTTTGATACGAACTTCCACTGCTCAACACCCAGTTACGTACACTCCCCCCTTGACGAATATGAAAAACTCCATGATACTGACTGTATGCCAGATCGGGATTTGTATAAACTGTTTGTGCAGAGGTGATGTTTAGATTCACTTTTGTAATTCCGTTGGTTGACTGGAAATGGCCGGTTGACCAGTTTTCGTACGAAAGCACGGCTTCACATTGTGCCAGAAAATTTCCGCCGTATGAAACAAAAATTCTAACTGCATCAACGAAGGATGTATTCATAACAGTATCATCAATATGCGGCTCACTTGCAAAACTGTAACAGCGTGTAAGCAGATCCAATGCAGATGCTACTGAATAATTTGTAGTAGGAATGGAGCAATTGGCCATATAGCCAAGATGAACGGGTGTATTATCACCATCATTCAACACTGCGCCTTTGGGAATAAAACCGGTAAGATCGTAACGGATGTCCACATTCATTGATGCAAGTGTTAAACGATAAACTGCAGGCCGATCGTTACCACTTAGTCCGTTAACTGTATAAAAATTCTGGATGATGGCTGCCACTCCGTTTGTATCAGCCGCAGCAATTACAAACGGACCTGCCAGGAAATTATAAACCGAAGGCAAGGCTGCCTCTGTAGGCAAAATACGTACTGCTGTTCCTGAAAAGTCAGCCACATCCTTTGCCTTACCTGCACGGATAGCCCATTTTACTTTTATATTGTTATTCAGTAAGTGTACAATTAAACCATATGTTTTCAAATTGAAATAGCCACCTGCGTTCTGTTGCAGAGTATTATCCATGGGA
>CAYMSG010000388.1:0-3913 GCA_964392955.1 uncultured Chitinophagaceae bacterium
CTCCACAACATTTCCCGTTGCTCAATTGGAGCACCGGCAGAGGGATTTATATTAATAGCGTTTACATTCGCTGCGGTGTAAAACAAAGCTCCCTGCGGATCCAAGCCGTTGACACCTCCAATTAAATTAAGAATTTCACTGGCATAATTTGCTGCACTTTCCCATTTGCTGGCAGTTGCCTGCGGATTGTAGGCGGGACTTGCTGCAAGCAATGCTGTTTTTGCTTTTATTGCTTTTAAAATCCGGCCGGATATACGTTGTCTGCTGAAGGTGCCAAACACACGATTATAATCTGCAACTGCCATGCCGCTATACTTTGAAGGAAGTTGGCCTGCAGCAATATTGACATAATCAAGTGGCAAATATTTTTCTGACTCGGCAAGATCAGTATAGATCTGCTGTATACATTGATCAAACGTACTACGTGGTTTTCTGAAATCAGAATTTGCATCAAGCGCTTCTGTGATGATGGGCACACCCATTAACTCACCACTGGCAGTGAAACCGGCATGTGCCTGGAGAAGATTCAGCATGAAGAGTGCTCTTAACCCATACGATTCGCCTTTCAACCGATCAGTAAACAACGTCCTTACATCTTTACTAACGGGCGACCAGTTTACACTATCTACCTCCCGAAGAAATAAATTCAAATACAGAATTGCTGTATAAGAATTATTCCACTGATCAACAGGGTTATTGGCTGCAGACCATGAACCTGTGGCCATATTCAGCAGCGGATTAAACTTATCGTTGGTTACCGCATCATCTGTAGCAACGTCGTTAAAAGAATATCCATTTGTCGGAAGCCTTGTGTACGCATTCATCAATATACCTTCCGCATAAGCAGGATCACCATAAATATCTTCCAGTGTGCGATGGTTATCGTCGAGCGGAGCAAGTGTTTTTTTACACCCTCCCAACACTAAACCAACAACAAAAAGTATCAGTAATTTTTTAAACATGTGTATCATTTTACTACGTGAGATCATACTTTAAAATTTGGCTCTGATTCCGATATTGAAATTTCTGAACTGTGGCGTGCTGGCAACTGCCAACTCAAGAATTTTCCGGTTCTGCGAGAACGTATACAAGTTGGCACCTGAAACGTACACAACCACATCCTTTACAAATGCGCTACGTAACATTGTATTCGAAAAATTGTATGTAAGCTGCACTTTGCTCAGGTTAAAACGGTCTGTTTTATACAACCAGAAATCAGAATTGCGGAAATTGTTGTTATTCTGTTGTGAGCTGAGGCGTGGATAAGTAGCTGTGGTTTTTGTAGCTTCTGTCCACCTGTTGTTTACAACTTCAGAATATTTAAGGTCGCCCGATACCCAATAATAATTATTATTCGTAATACCATCGGCTCCGTTGTTTCCTGTGCCCAGTACAAAGAGACTGAAGTTTTTATATCCGACTGTGAAATTGATTCCGTAAGTAAATGGCGCAATAAAACGACCGATCATGATTTCGTCTCTTCCATCAATCACGTTATCACCATTTTGATCAACGTATTTAATATCCCCTGGCCTTACTTCACTGAACAATTGTCTTGGGCTGTTGTTGATATCGTTTTGATCCATAAAGAATCCATCACTTACAAGACCAAATATGGCATCAGCAGGTTTACCAGTTCTGTTTTGGTAATCATCCAGAAACAGTTCATCACGTTTGGTGACTTTTGATTGTGAGTACGTAGCTACAGCTCCTACGTTAATTTGAATGTCTCCAAACTTCTTATCAACATTCAGCATTAAATCAAAACCGCTACGTTGATTTGTATTGTAGTTGGTAAAAGGTATGAATGAATTGAAATAGTTTGGATACTGTGAAAAGCGCTGTGTAAGAAGACCAGCCATTTGTGTTCTGAAATAAGTTGTTTGAAAAGTCAACAAATTATTAAACAAAGCTCCTTCCAGAGTAGCGTTCAACTCTTTTCGCTGTGGAAATGAAAGATTAGGACTCGCACCAAATCGAGAAGTCGTCGTCTGGTTTTGCCCCGCAACACCATCGTTCCATGTAAAAAATCCACCTCTTAGATAAATATCGTTATACAAATAATAATCGGCAATATCGAGGTCGGTGCTCAGAATACCTGCAGAAGCAGACAGTTTCAAATAATTTACTGCTTTTGAATTTTTCAGAAAGTTTTCTCCGCTCACTAACCATCCAACGCTCATGGTTGGAGAAAAACCTGTGCGGTTACCATCGGGTAATTTTGTTGAGTTTACATACGCTCCGCTAAAGTCGGCCCAATACTTATGTTTGTAATTGTACCCAACTTGTAAGCCGAGGTGTGCATTGGTAATTGGCTGATAGATATCATTTACAGTAGTAGATGAAGTAAAGCCCAGTAGCTTCGCAGAAATATTATGATTGCTGCTTACCGTTTTATCATAGCTTAACCAGGAAGAAAAACCAATGTTCTGTCTTTGCGCTGAGTTATTAATATTTTGCGTTCCGGGACGGGCGTCTGCACCAAATCGCTGGTTTGTACTTAACGATAATGAATCGGCTGTGGCACTCCAAATAGGATTATACACTGCATATGTATTGTTGATCGATTGCAGATATGAATTTGCATAATCTAAATTGAACAACGTATGAAACGACAAACCCTTCAACACAGAACTGAGATCGGCATTGATTTCATTTGTTACCTGAAATACACGACTGATATTTATATCGTAGCCGGCAACATACAGATCGGCGATGGGATTTGTTTGAAAACTTTGTAATCCACCCAATAAATATTTACCGTCGATCAGATTGCGGCTGGCGTTTGCTATTGCCAGTGAGTTTTTATCATTCGGAGAAATCAGATCGATTGGAATGAGCGGGGTAAATCTATTCGGCAATAATGAAGCAGCATTCCCCCAATAATTTCCACGGGCCCTGCGGCTTTCGCCAAAAATTGCTGAAACATAAATAGAGCTTGAAATCTTTTCGTTGAGCTTTAAATCAACATTACCTCTTACATTCAAGCGATTGTCATTTTCATTTTTACCCTCACCGATATTAAGTAATGTTGAACTGTTTGACCATCCGATATTTGAATAAAACCTTGCATTGTTGTTTCCACCGGAAAATTCAGCGTTCGCATTGGTGAAATTCTGATGTTTTTTCAGGTACTGCGACGAGTAATAATCTACACTTGGAAAACGATATGGATTTCCGGTGCGATGATTTTGAATGGTAGTAGCATCAAAAAGATCAGTAAGGCCATCATTACGGCGTGCTTCATTATACAAGGTCATGTAATCGGCAGAATTGAGATAATTAGGCAATTCGCTTGGTACTCCAACGCCTGAATTTACTGTTACACCAATTTTGCGACCATTTGCTACACCCTTCTTTGTTGTGATAAAAATAATGCCTTTCGCTGCCTGACTACCGTACAGTGCAACAGCATTTACTCCTTTTAATACAGAAATCTGTTCTACTTCGTTGAGAGTGATATTACTAAATTCCCGACGCACCCCATCAATCATTACAATTGCATTCTCCAATCCCCAAATATTATTACTCCATAATAATCCCGCTACCCTGCCATTCATTCCACCTTCAACTGAAAGATTGAAATCCCGGTCAATATATGAATCCGGATTCAGAACGCTGATAGCGCCAGACAAATCTTGTTTATCAATTTTTCCAAAAGGCAGGTAAACTTTTTCCTGCGGTTGATTTTCAACAGCAAGGTTGATATTTGCCGGGATTTCAGTTGCTCTCAATGTCTGAATTCTGAAACCTTTCGCAGTAAACAGTAAAACAGAATTTGCTGGTACTGTAATCGAGAATTTTCCGGCATTATCCGTATAAGCTACGGTTTTGCCCTCATTACCTGATACCAGTACTCCGGACAAAGGCTTACCCTTATCATCGTACACAACTGACGTGATGTTAACCTGGG
>CAYMSG010000389.1:0-3888 GCA_964392955.1 uncultured Chitinophagaceae bacterium
CGCTTGTAAAAAATGCCACCTGCCACAACAGGATCAATGCGTTCTACAACCGACCAGGAATACTTTACGAGGTGAATTTCATTTGTTGTCATTTTTCTGATTTTTTTATTAAACAATCATAATCCTTGAGAGATCATCGGGGCAATAGCGGATATGTACAATATCTCCAATACGGAGCTTCTGCTCTTTGCTCAACATGGTTTGCATGTGGCGGTAGGTTACAACACCTTTTATTTTTAATTGCACCCACATACGCACCTGCACATAGCCAAATAACTGCTCACCTTCTTCCACCATATCAAGAATTTGTATGGAAGCAGGCACACCGGTACGTAACAAAAAGCGTTGCCATTGCAGTTGCTCATACAAGAGCCTGCGACTGCTTTTTGGGAGTAACCGATTGAACCATTGTAGCAACATATCCTTTGTTTTGCCTACAAATATTCAATCAGAAGAAAGGGTTGTAAAAATTTATCCTGCTGAAGCGTACAGAAATGAAATTGAAGTGTGTAAAGAGCGAAACACAAATTGTTTCTATTGATCAATCCATTTTTTGAATACAGGTGCTTTTTCCCGGCTCATATCAATTTCAAATTTATGATTGGGCTCTTTCAGACGAATAGTGAGCTTCGAATTTTCCATTGGCTTTACGGTTTGAATAGCATCGATATTAATGATGTACTGACGGTTAGCCCGGTAAAACTGACTGGGATCGAGCAGCTCTTCCACATCGTCCAGGGTTGAAAAGTCGAGCATGTACCGTTCGCCATTAAAAAGATAAATATAGTTGAGTGTTTCTTTGGCAAAACAGGCAATATCACTTGTAGCAATGGGCATCCACTGGTTGCGGATATTTACAATAAACCGCTCTTTATATTTCTGTATTCACTGTTGCGGATTGGCCAACGCTTTCATCAATTCTGTAAAGTCAGTAACCACAGGATTCTTTCGTTCAAGAATAGCTTTGCATTTGTTGATAGCAGTTGAAAGCTCATCTTCATCTACCGGTTTCAATAAATAATCAACTCCATTTACTTTAAATGCACGGATTGCATATTCATCATAAGCAGTGGTAAACACAATGGGACAGGTGAGTTTGAAATGTTCCAGCAGTTCAAAACTTACTCCGTCGCTCAGTTGAATATCCATGAACAGGATATCAGGTTCTGCATTATTGAGAAACCATTTCTTAGCTACTTTCAAACTGGGGATGATTTCAACTACATCAATGGAAGAATCAACATTTTTAATCTTGCCTTGCAATACACGTGCAATGATGTCTTCGTCTTCAATAATAACTGCTTTCATATAACTGTTTTTAATTGATCAGATCAAGGGGATGCGGATGATGAATTCGTTTTCGGTTTCTTCAATGAGTACGGGTCTTCTGCTCAGGTAATGATAAAGCGATTGCAAACTGGCAAGGCCCTGTTTATTGGAGGTTTCTACCATGTTTTTCTTCTGCAGATTATTTTTCACCAACAGGTAGCCATCTTCACTTGTTATTTCAATCACCAGCGGTGTATCCAGATCAATGATGTTATGCTTCATGGCATTCTCCACTAAATTCTGCAAGGTAACCGGTGCAATTTTTTTGTGCAGTTCATCATCGTTTACATTGATCTTCACCTGTAACCCTTCTTTGAACCTTGTTTTCTGTAAATTGATGTACACCTGTACAAACGCCAGTTCTTCTTTTACACGTACCAGTTCGCTGTCCCTGTTTTTTAAAATGTACCGGTAAATCTTCGACATCTGCTCCAGAAAATTACCCGCCATCTTTTGGTCGGTTTGAATCAATCCCGACAAAGAGGTTAGCGAATTAAACAAAAAGTGCGGGTTTAACTGCTGCTTCAAGTTTTCATACATCACCATCACTTTTTCTTTTTCCAGCAACTGGGCTTTGCTTTGCAATTCCAGTAATTTTCGCTGCTGACGGATACGATAACGATAGAATGCATATACAAGAGCAATTGCAAGCAAAAACATCAACAAACGGAACCACCATGTTTTGTAAAATATAGTTGCAATGTAAATACTGATGGTTTTTTCCGGACCATCCCACTGCATACGGTCCACCGATGCTTTTACACGAAATGTATAACTGCCGCCGGGAAGTTTTGTATAATCAGCAAACCGGTTTTGTGTAAACTTCCAATCCTCATCGATCCCATCAAGTTTATAGGCATACCAGGTACCAGCCGCATTATCGTAGTTAATGGCTGCAAAACCAATGGTAAAAAAATTCTCATCAGGATGCAGTTGAATTTTTGTAGCGGTCGTCAGTAAATCTTTGTGTCCGGAGACGGTAAGCGTTGTAAGGAAAGGTTCAAGCAGTTTCGTTTCGTTTTTAAAATCACCAGGAGCAAACCGGATGTATCCGTTTTGTGTACCCATCATTACATCACCGTTTGGCAAAACAGAGGCAGCATGCTCGGGAAATTCAATTGACGGCAACCCGTGTTGCAATCCAAACGATGTAAAATTGGTACGGCTGCTGTCGAGCATCATCAATCCACTTCCTGTACCAATCCAGATACGATCCATTTCATCCACCGCCAATCCGCTCACACTGTTATTGATAAGTCCGTTGGTATGATTGTAATTACGAATACGAAATGTTACAGGATCAATAGCCGTAAGACCTGTGAATGTGCTTATCCAGATAATTCCTTTCTTATCTTCTTTTATATCAACAATACTGTTTCCTGAAATACCATTGCTATCCTTAGAAGATGCCTGCCATTGGTATTGTTTTTTTGTGGCCGGATCGTACATGCCCATTCCGGTTCCGTTAAAACCCAACCAATATCTTCCTTTGCTGTCTTGTAAAACTTTCCGGCCGCCATGGCCTGCAAATACATGCATGCCCGGATAGGAACGAATGCTATGAAACTTCCGGGTTGAAATGTTGTAGTAGTAAAACCCATCGTAATCTCTTGTACTAAACCAGATATTACCACTTCGGTCTTTATCGGCCGAAAAATAAAATGATGTCGGGATTGAATCGTCCGCAGTATAAAAGATCATTTTATTTTCCTTCTGTACATATTGATTGATCCCTCTTCCCGTAGCGATCCAGATATTATTTTCATCATCACTTACTAACCCACGAATGGAATTGTAATGCAACATGGCAGGTTTTCTCTCCCTGTTATTCCACTCCCTGTATAATCCGGTTACAGGATCGTATTTTACAATACCATCCATTGTACCAAACCAGAGTTTCCCGTTTTGATCTTCAACCGAAATTCGTGCAACACGGCGGTTACGGATATCCGGCTCTTTGGCAAATACCGGGAGAATACGAAACAGGTTTTTGTCAGGATTAAAATAGTTTACACCATTGTTACCGCCCACCCATATTCTTCCTTCTTTATCGTATGTAATTGCTCCATGTAAATTGGTGGATGGTGTCCAGTTCTGTAATGGATCGTGCAGAAAACGTTCAAAGCGATTTGTAGTTTCATTGAATAACAGCAAACCCTCCAGTTGAGTAGTGATCCATATACGTCCCTTGCTGTCGGTTAACAATGAATTAAAATTTACTAATGTGGCTTTATCTTTTTCAAATTGCTGATCGTATGATTCGTAATGCACAAAGTCGGGTGAGAATTTTGTAAGCAGGCGATTTTCGCTGCCAGCAATCCAGAAGTTTCCTTTTGCATCAATTGCAACAACGTGAATACTGGCTGCTTCCAAAAAAGGAATATTTATTTTACTGATTTTTTCTGTTGCAATATCAAACTTGAATAATCCTTTGTTTGTGGCAAGGAAGAGTGTATTTTCTTTCCGTTCAATATTTCGTACTGAAACATTGTAACTGCTGTCTGTTTTATCCCGGTAAAAAAATGCTTAGGGCTGACTATTCTGCCGGGCGGCTGTTTG
>CAYMSG010000390.1:0-3876 GCA_964392955.1 uncultured Chitinophagaceae bacterium
TGATGGCTAAGTTGCGACTGTTGTTCACCAATGCACCCCATAGTTTGCGCCCTTCCCACCAGCGGTCATAAGCGGTGTTGGTACGAAATACCAACAGCATGGAAATGGCAAAGCCCATAAGGCTATGCATGAGCGGAATATTTTTTACATGACTGTTATCGGACAGCTTTAGTACTTCTTGCTCAAGCACGGCAATAAAAGCAGAGTAAGCCGCAATGCCAATCAGGAGCGGCATCAGCTGGCGAATTGTATCCGACTTATGTAACCGGAATATAAATGTGAACCACTCTTTCGGATTATACCTGATCATAAAACAAACTTCTGTGTAAAACGGTAAGGCGTAAAGGTCTTATTTTTTTCTGCCAAACCAATAACCTACTCCGGCACTGATGGTGTGGAATCGAATACTGGGTCCGCCATCCCTGTTCATCATATTACTGAGGCCAAGCGCATAATCAACGATCAAACGTAATCCATTGGTTGTTTCATAACCCAAACCTGTGTGCCAACTGGCATCAAATTGTCCGTAATCCTGGAAACCATATTTCAGTTTTCCTTTGATGGGTGTACCGTTCTGATCTTGTTTTACCTGGTTGCCCCGTAAACCAAAACCAAGCGATGGGCCCAACATTACAAACATTGTGTTTTCATTTTTATCAGGATGTTTAAAGTCGATTTGTACAACGGGCATAACACGCAACTGCAACTCTTTTACTTCGCTCAGCTCATTAGCAGGGAGTGTTGTTGCGTTCATGCCACGGTAGCTGAAATCGATCTGTGGTGCAAAGAACAGGCGATTATCGAACGGTATTTTCATCATTACACCGGCATAACCACCATGCGCACCTTCTGTTTCGGCTGCTGTATAGTTGGTGAGCGAATAATTGTACCCGCCTTTGATACCGTAATAAATTTTCCCGAGTGTTTGTGAAGTGGCTGAAAATGCAAGCAGGGTACAAGCGGTAAGCAGCAGAAAAACTGATTTCATCTGTGTGAATTGTTTTTTTGATTGTCGATGTGTTTAAAACTGCTCAATCAATTGAGCCAGCTTTTCAAGATCGGATCTTACATGAAGGGCATTCACAACGACTCTGTTTACAGGATCGCTTTCAGGATGAGGATAGGAGAAGGAAGAGATGATCGTATTGTTTTGAAGCAGGTAAGGGGCGATCCCTTTTTTTGCCAGTACAAACACAGGCGTTCCTTCGTTGGCCACAAATGTATTGTTTGTTGTGAGCTTTTGCAAGTAATCTATGTTTTGAAGCAAAATTTCCCGTTGCTGACGAAACAGATCATGCGCATGCAGCCATGCAAAGGCGAGGGAAGGCATTAGTGGTGTGCTGGTGGCATAGTTCACATGCTTGCGAACAGCGCTTATCCATTTACGTGAGCCGCACACCACACCGCCATTCAGGTGAAAGGCTTTTGATAACGAAAAGTTGAGCAGCAGCTCAACCGATGGAGGTAGTTGCAGCAAGGAACGGATACCCTCGCCATTCTTGCCCAGCCAGCCAATGCCATGCGAATCGTCAATGATCAATGTAATGTTGAATGCTGCAGGAGTTGCTTCCAAAAACGAAAAATCATTTATGTGGCCGGGTGTAGGGTTGATGCTGTCGGCAACTAATGCAAACTGAAATTCATTGGCTGCAGCACGTTCGGCTAAAAAATTATTCCAATTTTGTGCCGGTGGAATCGGCTTCAATCCTTCTGCTGCAGTGGATGCAGGATGTGTATGAGGCTGATAGTACAGGTTCATTTCCTGTTTTACCACTTCCACTGCTGTACGTGCAGATAAAAAGCCCGACGAAAAGCAGGCCGCTTCTTCTGTTTTCGTATAGCTGGCCAATGCTTCCTCTGTTTTTGCATACAGATCAAGTGCGGTGTTGGAAATCCGGGAAGAAGGATAAACAACTCCAAATTGATCAATTCCTTTTTTAACAAGATCAGTAAAAGCCGGCAGCAGGCCCAGCCCCAAATACGAATACCCGGAAAAGAACGCATATTCTTTTCCATCGATGAGGGTAGTACGGCCGGGTAGTTGCGAAAGTGTGATCATGTATTTTATTTCTTCATTTGCTCATTAAACTGCTGCGAACCGCCTTTTGGAATAGAAAGACTTTGCCACTCGTTGTTTCTGATAATACGACCTATGTAAACGATCTGACCGACATGATAGGGGTAATGTGCCATTTGCCGGTTGAGGGCATCCATCACCGTTAGTGGCTCTGTGCGTATGCTGATGGTTTGTAATAATTGTTCTTCTGTTAAATTACCTATTGCTGCAAACACACAGGCCCAGCCATCTTCCCACTGTTGCAGTAATTGCTCTTTGCTGAGATGTTGCTCTTCAAATTCTGCATCACGCCTGCGCCATTCTTTCTCACCATCTTCTGTTAAGAAATTAGTAAAACGGCTCAGCATATTACCCACCATGTGTTGCATGATGATGGCGATGCTGTTGCTGGCTTCGTTGGGCTGATAATGAAAATCTGTTTCGCTCAGTTGGGCAAAAGTTTTATCAGCCAGTTCTTTGTAATGACTGATACGTTTGATATAGGAGAAGAGAAAGGTTGCTGCCAGTGACATAAGTTTAGTTAAAGGTTATGAGTTAAGAGTTATGGGTTAGCGTGCTGTTCTGAATGGTTCTTATTTTTTTCCCATTATCGATTGCTTATTGCCTGTTATTTTCCATGCTTCCTACTTTACACTTCGCACTTGTCAGTATCCTTCCGCATGGTCATCGCCACGGTTATCTGCAACTGCTTCAACTTTTCCATTTACAATCTTAATTGCTTCAAACCGGCCGATATTGCTTCGTTCCACAATTTTATATCCCATCTTTTCCAGTTTTGCACGCACATCCATTGGGAATGCTTTTTCAACATACACCACATCGGGCAACCATTGGTGGTGAAAGCGTGGTTTCCAAACTGCATCTTCCAAACTCAGATTGAATTCGAGTGTATTCAATAACACTTGATAAACCTGCGTTGTGATTGTTGTACCTCCCGGCGTACCAAGCACCAGGTAAGGTTTGCCATCTTTCAATACGATTGTGGGCGACATGGAACTCAACATGCGTTTGTTGGGTGCAATGGCATTGGCTTCTGTTCCTAATGCACCATACATATTTGGTACGCCGGGCTTAATACTGAAATCATCCATTTCATTGTTCAATAAAAAACCGGCACCACCAACAACTGTGCGGCTTCCATAGCCGCCGTTGAGTGTAGTGGTTACTGCTACTGCATTACCCCATTTGTCGTATACACTCAGGTGCGTGGTTTCTTCACTTTGTGGATCTACATTGCCATGTTTGGTTACGTTACTGTTGCCTGCTTTGTTCATGTCATAATCGCTCATACGTTCCCGTAAGTACTCCGGCGATGTCAATTTTTCCACCGGCACTTTTACAAAATCACGGTCGCCGAGAAATTCAGCACGGTCGGCATAGGCACGACGTTCCACTTCAACCATCAATTGCACAGCCTGCCAGGAATGAAAACCATATTGTGCAATGTTTCGGGGCTCTGTCATTCCCATCATCTGCTGTATCAATAACCCACCACTGCTTACCAGGGGCATACCAATAATGGTGTAACCTTTGTAGTTCGAAAGCATGGCTTCCCGCTTTACAGCTTTATAGTTTTTTAAATCGGTTAATGAAATCATTCCACCACCGCGTTTCATTTCAGCAACAATCAAACGTGCAGTTTCGCCTTCGTAAAAACCCTTTTGTCCACCATCACGAATACGTTTGAGTGTGTTCGCCAAATCTTTTTGTACTAATGTATCACCGGCTTTCCATCCACCATATTTAATGAATGCATGTTGTTTGCTGCTGTATCGTACAAACGATCCCATCGTAGCATT
>CAYMSG010000391.1:0-3844 GCA_964392955.1 uncultured Chitinophagaceae bacterium
TTCAGTACGACAACAAGATCGTAAAATACTTTGCCAACGCCACCGCCATCTGGGGGCTGGTTGGTATGACTGCCGGTTTATGGGTAGCCATTCAGTTTTATTTGCCCGCCGCATCGCTTGATCATCCGGGTACAACGTTTGGTCGCCTTCGTCCCATTCATACCAATGCCATCATTTTTGCTTTTGTTGGTAACTGTATGTTTACAGGTATTTATTATTCGCTCCAACGTTTGTGTAAAGCACGGATGTTCAGCGATAAACTAAGCTGGATCCATTTCTGGGGTTGGCAACTGATCATTGTAGCCGCCGCCGTTACACTTTATCTTGGTTATACTACCGGTAAGGAATATGCGGAACTGGAATGGCCCATCGACATCATGATCACCTTAGTGTGGGTGGTGTTTGGCGTAAATATGTTTGGCACCATTTTTAAAAGAAGAGAACGCCATTTATATGTAGCCATCTGGTTTTACATCGCCACCTGGATCACGGTTGCCATGTTGCATATTGTAAACTCATTTGAAGTTCCTGTGTCGCTGTTCAAAAGTTACAGCTGGTACGCCGGTGTGCAGGATGCGTTGGTACAATGGTGGTACGGACACAATGCGGTGGCGTTCTTCTTAACCACGCCGATTCTTGGTTTGATGTATTACTTCTTACCAAAAGCAGCAAACAGACCCGTTTACTCATATCGTTTATCCATTATCCACTTCTGGGCCCTGATCTTTATTTATATATGGGCAGGCCCGCACCATTTGTTGTATACCGCCCTGCCAGACTGGGCACAATCACTTGGCGTTGTGTTTAGCGTTATGTTGATTGCTCCGAGTTGGGGCGGTATGCTCAATGGTTTGTTTACACTGCGTGGTGCATGGGATAAAGTGCGTGAAGAACCTGTGTTGAAATTTTTTGTAGTGGCTGTTACCTGTTATGGTATGAGCACGTTTGAAGGCCCGATGATGAGTTTGAAAAGTGTGAATGCCATTGCACATTTTACTGATTGGGTAATTGGCCACGTTCACATCGGCGGATTGGGATGGAATGGCTTTATGGCCTTTGGTATGTTGTACTGGCTCATTCCAAGAATGTGGGGCACTACCTTGTATTCGAAGAAACTTGCTACCAATCACTTCTGGTTAGGAACCATTGGCATTGTGATCTATGCCATTCCATTATACTGGGCAGGTTTTGCTCAAGCCGATATGTGGAAGACATTTACTGAATCAGGTCAATTGAAATTCCAGTTCCTGGAAACAGTAACCAGCATTATTCCGATGTACATCACACGCAGCATTGGCGGTACACTCTACCTCATTGGTGCATTTATGATGGTGTACAACTTATACAAAACTGCCAAACAGGGAAGCTTTATTGCCAATGAAGATGCGGAAGCTGCACCATTGGTAAAAGAAACATCGCATGTAAAAGAATACTGGCACAGGTGGATTGAAAAAAGACCTGCTACATTATTGGTGTTCAGTTTGATCGTGGTTGCCATTGGAGGTATTCTTGAATTAGTTCCTACGTTCCTGATCAAATCAAACGTACCAACCATTACCAGTGTAAAACCATATACAGCACTTGAACTGCAGGGCCGTGATATTTATATCCGTGAAGGTTGTTACACCTGTCACTCACAAATGGTGCGTCCGTTCCGTGATGAAGTGGCACGCTATGGTGAATATTCCAAAGCAGGTGAATTTATTTATGATCATCCGTTCCAATGGGGCAGTAAACGTACAGGACCAGACCTTGCACGACTGGGTGGAAAATATCCCGACAGCTGGCATTACAATCACATGATGGAACCATCACTAATGTCGCCCGGCTCTATTATGCCTCGTTATGGATGGTTGCTGGATAATGATCTGGATACAGCCTCTACTCCAGCCAAGATCAGAGCCATGCAAACGCTTGGTGTGCCGTATGCAAAAGGATATGATCAACAAGCCAATAAAGATCTGATGACGCAAGCCAACAGCATCCGCATCAGTTTAAAAATGGATAAGATCGAAACACCAGCCAACAAAGAAATTATTGCATTGATCGCTTACCTGCAACGGTTAGGCAAAGACATTAAAGCTGAAAAGAAAACAGAAACGGCTTCGGCTGAATAAAAAAATTGTGCCGGGCAGCAATGCCCGGCACATCAAATCATACAACAATGAAATTTATCAACTACCTCGAAAAGATCAGCAACGTAAGCATCTACGGATTAAGCTCGTTTCTCATCTTCTTTATCTTCTTCTGTGCGGTGTTTATTTATGTGATGCGTGCAAGCAAGAAAGAAATGAATCAACGCAGTCGTATTCCATTGGATTAAACACAATCAAAACAACAGAGTTATGTTCACATATAAACCACAGAGTGTAAAAAATAATTTTCTTCGTTTGTTGCTGTTGCTGCCAATGCTGTTCATCGGCAGTATTGCTACAGCGCAACAAACAAGCGCCGCACCGGCTCCCTCTACTTGGGATAACCCGTTAGCTTTAACCATGCTTGCAGTAATCCTGGTTTTGTTACTGGTGATCGGTTTGCTGGGCAACGTAGTACTCGGTACTGCCGGATTGTTCCTGGATAAAGAAAAAAAGAAAACTGCAAATGCGGCTTCAAAAACAACAGCGACCGTTCTGTTGCTGATGACACCAATGCTGAGTATGGCACAGGATGAAGCGGTTGCCCCCGCAGCACCAACCTCCATCGGCGGATTATCGGCCACAACATTCTGGCTACTGGCAACAGTGATCATTGTAGAATTACTGGTGATTCTTGTACTGGGATTATTTGTAAGAAGTTTTCTTGCAAAAGAAAAAGCAGTGGTTACTTCAACTGATGCAGTACAAAAGAAAAGCACCTCATTCAAAGAAATCTGGGACAAGCTGAACAAATTAAGACCGATTGAAGAAGAAACCAATATGGATCTTGGACACGATTATGATGGTATCCGTGAATTAGACAACCGTTTACCACCCTGGTGGCTGTATGGATTTTATGTAACCATTCTTATTGGTGTCATTTATATCTGGCGTTATCATATTGCTGAAACAGCTCCACTGAGCAAACAGGAATTTGAAATTGCCATGCAAAAAGCAGAAGAACAAAAAGCAGCTTACCTCGCCAAAACGGCCAGCAATGTAGATGAAAATTCTGTTGTGTTTTTGAATGAACCTGCCGCATTGAGTGCCGGTAAAAACAATTTTGTACAGATGTGTGCTGCCTGTCATGGAAAAGAGGGACAAGGTGGTGTGGGGCCTAACTTAACCGATGATTACTGGATCAATGGCGGAAGCATGAGTGATATTTTCAAAGTAATCAAATATGGTCGTGCCGAAAAAGGAATGAAGAGTTGGCAGGATGATTATTCACCTGTGCAGATTGCACAACTGGCCAGCTATATCAAATCGTTACATGGTACCAATCCACCCAACCCGAAAGAACAGCAAGGCGAATTATACAAAGAAGCAGCACCAAAAGCAGATTCAACCGCAACAACCAAAGTGGCAGCGAATTAATTGAAGGAAAGAATTGAGATGAACAACGAACAAACAAACGAAGCAATATCATTCCGTGACAGGATTGCAACCGTTGATGCGAAGGGAAAACGCAAATGGATCTTTGCGCAAAAGCCCAAAGGGAAATTCTATTCCATCCGCAGTTATGTAAGTTGGTTCTTCTTTGCCTTGTTCGTAGCACTTCCCTTTATTCATATTGACGGGCGACCGCTCTTTCTGTTCAATATTGTAAAAGCGAAGTTTATCATCTTTGGGCAGGTATTCTGGCCACAGGATTTTTTCATTTTCGGTATCATCATGATCACATTCATTGTGTTCATCATTTTGTTTAC
>CAYMSG010000392.1:0-3838 GCA_964392955.1 uncultured Chitinophagaceae bacterium
TTGGAAGAATAAATGCAACAGGTAACAGTGCAGCTGAAATTACTTACAGGTTTACACATCAAAAACCTGTGTTATCTGCCAACAATTACTATCGGATTAAGCTTGTAGATCTTGATGGGAAAATATCGTATTCTGTTGTAAAACTTCTCAAGTTGAAAAAAGGATCAACAGTAGCTCGGATGCTGGCTAACACTGTGTCAGACAATCTGCAACTGCAAACTCTAGTAAATAATCTGCAGGTAACTGTAATTGATATGACAGGACGTGTTTTTTGTAACAAGCTCTTAGCTGGAAGCGGTTTACAAACAATTAATACATCAACTTTCGCAAAGGGAATGTATAAGCTCATTATACATTCAAACGAAGGCGTATTACAAACCGAAAGCTTTATTAAGTTTTAACTCATATGATTAAACTAAGGTTTAGCTTAAGAAACCAGCACAACTTGTGCTGGTTTCTTCTTTATACTGCAAAATGCTTTTCAGGTGAAATGCTATCAATTCTTTTTAAAAGTGACTTCTTCAAAGATCAGCTCTTCTTTTTCGCAACCGGTTTCTTCTTCACATCAGGTAACTCCGATACTTTGGGATAAATATCTTTCATACCATCATCACCATAAAAACGCATCAGCAGTTGTACACTTTCATTCAGAATGTTGTAACGGTTGGCATTGAACTGTTGCATTTTATCGTTGGGCAAACGCAGATCAAAGGGTTGATTGCCTGCCAGCACTGCATCAAAATTAGGATTGAGTTGATTGAAGCGCAGCAGATCGATCACTAAATTTTTCGCCATTACCACCGAACTGAATTTTCCTACAATGGTTTGCACGCTGATGGTTGGATCTGTTTTTTCTGGAGCAAAAGCAGGAGTGGCAGTTTGCTTTCCATCATTCACCGCAGTTGTTATACCGCCTTTTCCTTCCATGATATAGTGTGTGGCAATAAACTTCTTTACATGGTTGCGGCTTTCGGTTGGTAAATAATATTGGAGCTTCCAGAAATCACGGCTGCCGCTTTTTTTAATGGCACTATACACACGGCCCGGCCCGCCATTGTAAGCTGCTATCACCAACAGCCAATCGTTAAGATCATTGTACAGATAGGTGAGATATTTTGCGGCTGCATGTGTGCTGCGGAAATAATCGGTACGCTCATCGATCCAGCCATTCACATTTAATCCATATTCTCTGGCGGTGTACGGCATAAATTGCCAGGGGCCACGGGCACCCACCCAACTGGTGGCATTGGTGCTGAGTCCGCTTTCAATTACGGCGAGGTATTTCAATTCATTCGGTAGGCCATATTGCATCAATACATTATCGATCAGTGTAAAATAGGGGATGCCCCAGCTTTTCATTTTTTCCAGGTTCTTTCCGTGGCGGTCGAGGTAGTCCTGGATAAAGCCCCAGGCCTGCGGGTGAATCTGTGCATCGTAAGAAGTGGAAGAGTTGAACTCCTTGTTCACGAACAATGCCTGGAACCCATACTTCTCTACATTGCCCTGTCTGGGTGTATCGGCAGCTATGCCATTGGCAGAAGAATCTGTTTGTGCAAAAGATACTTGTACACAACTAATAAAAACGAGGATGAGAAAAATTTTATGCATCGGTGATACTTACGATGCCTTGCGGGTTTTCAGTAGTCCGTTAGCAAGGCGGAGCAAAGATACTTCATCGAAATGCTTTGTCATGAGTTGAAGTCCGAATGGTAAGCCATTGCTGTGCTGGAACAGCGGAATGGAGATGCCTGGTATCCCCACAAGGTTGGCAAATACAGTGTAGATATCGGCCAGGTACATTTCAATCGGGTTGCTGTTTTTCTCCCCGATCTTAAAAGCGGTGGAAGGCGAAACGGGCATCAGCAATACATCTATATCGCTGAAAACCAGTTTTGTTTGTTCGTATAATTTACGGCGCACCTGTTGTGCTTTTGTATAATAGGCATCGTAATAACCTGCACTTAATACAAAGGTGCCCAGCATGATACGGCGTTGCACTTCTTTACCAAAACCTTCGGAACGGTTGGCCGAGTAAAATTCTGTTAATTCTTCTTTTAATGGAACCGATTGATGTCCGTAACGAACGCCATCATAGCGGGAGAGGTTACTGCTTGCTTCAGCAGTGGTCAATACATAATAGGTGGGAACAATATAATCGATCAGGTCAAAGTCGAGTTCCCTTACTTCGTACCCATCATCCTTTAACTGGCTGATGAAATTTTTATGTGTTGTTTTGATCTCTTCATCCAACCCTTCGTGTTCCAGGGTTTGTTTGAAATAACCCAATACAGGTTTGGTGGAAGATGGTTGATCGATCGCAGCTGCATAATCAGGAACGGGTAATGAGGATACCGTACTGTCGAACTCATCAGCACCGGCAATCACAGAAAGCACCAAAGCCGCATCTTCAACAGAGTTTGCTAAAATGCCAATCTGGTCAAAGCTGGAACCATAAGCGATGAGCCCATGCCGGCTCACTCTTCCATAGCTTGGTTTCATTCCAACGATACCACAAAAATCGGCGGGTTGACGAACAGAACCACCTGTATCACTTCCCAAACTTACCATGCAAAGATCTGCCTGTACAGCCACTGCAGATCCGCCGGAAGAACCACCGGGAACTCTTGTTTCATCAAGTTTATTTTTTACCGGACCGTAAGCTGAGTTTTCATTACTGCTGCCCATTGCAAATTCATCACAATTATTGGTGCCGATGATGATGGCATCTTCAGCTAATAATTTTTGTACAGCAGTTGAATTGTAAATGGAATGAAATCCTTTGAGTATGCTGGAGGCAGCGGAAAGAGGGTGTTGTTGCCATGCAATCACATCTTTGATTGTAACAACTACACCATGCAGTTTGCCTGCTGGCTTACCAGCTTTACGTGCCTGATCCAGCTCGGATGCACGTTGCAATGCTTCCTCCGCAAACACATGTACCAAAGCATTGAGATGCTCAAATTTTTCAATTTGTAACAGATAAAACTCAACAGCTTGTTTGCAGGAAGTAGTTCCGTCAAACAAATGCTGTTGGTATTCCTTTATGGTTGCAAATGGATACAATGAAGACTGTCGCTTCAATACAATTGAAATGAAAAATAAAAAACGAAGCGGATAAGCTTACTGTTTGTTCTGTGGAGGAGTATCAGTCGTTGAGCTTTCCTCAATCTCTTTACGAACGGTGTTCTTGGCATCATTAAATTCACGGATACCTTTACCCAAACCTTTCATCAGTTCAGGGATCTTACGACCACCGAATAACAATAGAATGATAATGGCAATAATTATGATTTCCTGTGTGCCGAGTACGCCGAGAAGTATGGGTTGAAAATTCATGATATAAATTTTAGAGGAATACAAAGTTACAGTTATTTGTAACGCAGGCTTCGAAAGAGTACATAAAAAAAACCTTCCGGTAAAGGAAGGTTTCAATAAGTTTTGTTTCAGTAGAGCTTAACGGATAAAATTCTTACCGCATTTACCAGCTTTGCCGTTAGCCGCCTGGTATGGCGAAATACCCCTGTTACAGGACATTAAAAACAGTGTAATGACAGTGAGTACTACTAATACCTTTTTCATGATCGTAACCAGATTTTAGTTTAAAAATAGAGTAACGAAATTTCAAAAGGTATGGGATTCGATGGAATGGTTTAGATTCCGGGCTCATAAATATAAGAGCGAAATCTGATTATTAAAAGTATAAAGGGGGAAAGTTTTCTTTCCCCCTTTATACAAATATGCTTGAACGCTGATTATTTCATGCGCTTTTCCTTAATACGGGCACTTTTACCACTTCTTTCACGTAGGTAAAACAGCTTTGCACGGCTTACTTTACCTA
>CAYMSG010000393.1:0-3825 GCA_964392955.1 uncultured Chitinophagaceae bacterium
TGCAAAATTCAACTTTCGTTCTTCGTATCAAGTTCAGTGCTAAAAATCCCGCCCATCGCCAATACGCAGCACGTTACCTTCAACCCAGCTTCTTCACCTGCTTCACATAATCGTATTGCAGATCTTCGTGCATGGCTGCAACGGCTTTTTCAATCTTCTTTACCTGTGCTTTGTAAATATTGCTGATGATGGTGTTGCTGTTGATGGTTGTACCCAGTTCCTTAATTCTTGTACATAAGTAAATCAAAACTTCCGCTTCCACCGTTTCACTTCCGCTGTAACGGATATATTTAGCTGCAGTGCGTACAATTTTCCGTAAGGTTTTCTTTACAAAATATACATTGCTTTTATTGATGGGTTCAAACAGCGCATCCACTTCTTCATTTACATGTTTAATGTACAGCGGTGTGTCATCTGCTTCAAACAATAAATATGTCAGCAGTTCTTTGTTTTCTTTTTTGAAACGGGCCAGCCGCAAACACAGTTCGGTTACTTTATTTTGCGGCAGTTGTTGCAGTTCCAGTTTAATTTCCTGTACGGTAGCAGCTTTCATATTTATTACTGTTGCGGTTTAGCATCCACCACTTCTATTTCAAACACCAGTATACTGTTCGGTGGAATTTTGGGCGAACGTGTACGAATGGAATAGGCAAGGCCGGAAGGAATCACAATTTTTATTTTACCGCCCACTTTGCAATAAGGTAATGCCAGCTGCCAGCCACGGATCAAACGGTTCAAGGGAAAAGTGGCAGGCTTTTCTTTTGTTTGATCGAATACTGATCCATCGCTGAACAAATAACCTTTGTAAAACACAGTAACCGTATCGGTGACTGCAACAGCTTTACCCGTTCCTTCTTTTACAATGCTGTAATACACATCCTCAGCTTTTTGTTTTGCATCTGTTTTACCGGCAGCAATGGCCTGTCGCATGATCTCTTCATCAAGCTTTGCCTGTTGTACACTGTCAACATTTGAAAACGGAGCAAGTAGTGGTGCTTTTGCTGCTGTTGCTGTTAACTCTTTGAACGATCCGTTTACCCGTTGTGCCCACAACTGCTCAACCTGTAATGCCAGCGGATATTTCTTTCGTAGAGAAGAAAAACGAGAGACCGTTTTTAAAGAACCCCAGGTCCCGTTGATTTTACATGTGCCGATAAGTTTCCATTTTCCTTCTTTCGCTAAATATACATACCCTGAGTAAAGTGTGAAGTTGGCTGCCGAATCACTGGCCGTAGCAATATAAAGCTGAAGACTTTCATTTGCATGTAAATCGTAGTCCCATTCCAGTTCACCGGGCTTATCAAGTTCTACATCAATTCCTGTTGCCACTACTTCAGCATTTTCAGGGAATGTAAACACGATCTCTTTTTCCTTTTTGTCTGCTTCCACAAACAACTTTACATCGCCTGTTTGCAAACCGGCTTTCATCTCCTTTCTTGATTTGATCTCCTGTGCATGAATCTGCACCAGCACTCCGGTTACACGAAGACTGTCAGGCAACTGATACGAAGTGTCGGCAGGAATATCAGTTGCGTTACCAACAGCTGCCAGCATACTAAAAACGAAACAGAATAAATAGTATTTCATATTTGAAAATAAGAAACCAAACATACTAAAAGCATGTATCACAACTGTGAAAAAAGAGGAAATAAAAATGGAATGGATTAGACGAGTAATTACCTTATCAACGTAATGATTCCTTTTCGTTCAAAAATTTTCTCATCAATACCCAGTCCCCTGAATTGCCAAACATACACACCCGGTTGTTGCGGAAACCCTTTGAATGTACCATCCCAACCTGGTTTGCCCGGTATCCATGAAAAAAGTTCAAGCCCCCACCGGTTAAATATTTTAAACGAATAAAGGGTTTTGATACCTTCCGTTATGGGATTTACACGATCGTTCAATTGATCGTTATTGGGCGTAAATGCATTGGGCACATAAATAGTAATCTCCTTAATTGTTTTCACCAGTTGTGTATCGATGGTTAAGCAACCTGCAGCTGATGTGATCTGTATCCGGTACAACTGATTGCTGACTGTTCCATTTTCAAAGATGGGCCGAAGTGCTGTGGGGTTATCCAAATACGTAGGCGGCATCCATAACACCTCTGCACCGAAGTTGCGTGCATTTAATGTGAGTGGTGTATTCTGAAAAGTATACAGAACCGGATAGGTTTGCCCGGGCTCAGGCACTTCTACATTGATCTGAATACTTCTTGTCGGCAATTCACATCCATCTCTGTTACGCACCATTGCATAATAATTACCTGTTGCTAACACACGGTAACGATGTTGCCTTGCCCCACTGATAGCTGCTCCATCCTTAAACCATTGCACAAACATATCATCGTCTACAACCAACACCGCACTGTCGCCTGTTGTGCTGCAGAAGTCTGTTTTTCCCTGCAATTGTAAAGATGTGTCGGGCAGCGAAGAATTTACAAACACAGTATCCCGTTTAAAACAACCTCCACCACCACTCGACACCGTTAGTACATACTGGGTTGGCACCTGCGGACTTGCAAACGGGTTGGAGACATTGGGATCGGACAAACCGGTAGTGGGCGACCATCGATAGCTGAGCCCCGGTTTTGCATTGTCGCCAATCAATACAGGTGTGGTGCCACAAAAAAGTGTATCCTTTCCGGCGTTGGCAGGTAATGTTAATGTATCTACCAAACGGGCATACAATGTATCCTTACATCCATAACCATCGTAAGGAGTTACTTCCACTGCCAGTAATGATCCGGTAGGATATGGCGGACGTAACAATAGGTTCTGCGTATTGCCTAATTGCTGTGTAAAGCTGCTGTTGAACCACCTGTAATTTTGAAAACCAAATGGTGCCACCACGTTTACTGTAGTATCAGCCGGACAAAATGTAGCACCTGTAAACTCTCCGGTACATTCGGTATTTACGTCGATATAAGCATATCCGAAATGACGGACAAATGTGCAATCACTTGTTTTAAAAAACAGGCGGATGGTTTTCCCTGCCTGCCCGTTTAAATTGATGGTTACTGCCGTCCAGTCTTTACACCAAACGGGAGTATTCTCCACCTGCCTGTTAGTTGATTCAAAGAAGCCTGGCAATGCAGAACCAAACGGAATGAATTTAAACGAAGAACATTCGATCAATGTATTGTCTGTAACATTGGTTACTTCAATTTCCAACCGTGGCTGTTCCGCTTCACGGTGATTGGGACCTTCAAACACAACTGCATAATGATAGGTAATGGAGTATGTGTTCATGTTGGCAGGAATGGTGAATTCGTACGACAAACCTTCGGCCTGTGCACCACCTTGCGTGTTCCCCAACTTTACAGAGTAACCACTTCCATTGGGACATACCACCGGAAAGTCGCCAAAAAAATCACGTTGAAATGCATGGGTAGCTCTTGAAAAAATTTCATGCTGCCCACCATATACAGCTCCGGTTGGATAAAGCGACATCACGTTTTGTCCGGTACCTGCTGATACAGAACCAGTGTAAGCTGTCCAGTTATCAAAATTTCCTTTTTCAAAATCGATGTTGGGAGGACATTGAGCATAGGTTTGAAAACACAGCAGAAAAGCAGCAAGGGTACTTACCAAAAAGCCAGGGAATTTTCCATGTTTTCGAGTCCTCATAATGTAGTTGGCCGGGTACGCAGATGAAAAGCCCGGACTACTAATTTAATCAAAATAGACGAACTGTTCCGACTATTTTCTGTCATTTGTTTTTGTTGAATTCAACCCGCTGCTAAGCCGGTAAATATGCAACACAAAAAAGCCGGTCAGCTTTTTAGCTGACCGGCTTTAGATGTTAGAACTCCTATTTATT
>CAYMSG010000394.1:0-3813 GCA_964392955.1 uncultured Chitinophagaceae bacterium
AACAGAAAAGGAAGTGCCGGTTATTTGTTTTTGCAGCCATGTTGATACAGCACCGGACTGCAGCGGCACGAATGTGAAACCAATCCTGCATCAGAATTATAACGGAGAAGATATTGTGTTGCCCGATGATCCAACACAGATCATCAGTACGTCTAAATACAGTTATCTCAAGCAACATATCGGGAAAGATATTATTACCGCCAGCGGCAACACGTTGCTGGGTGGCGATGATAAAGCAGGCGTAGCTATTATCATGAGCATGGCCTACTATCTTGTACAACATCCGGAACTGAAACACGGAACGATCAAACTGTTGTTTACACCCGATGAAGAAGTTGGTAAAGGAACCGATCATGTTGATTTACAGAAATTAGGTGCAACCGTTGCTTATACATTGGATGGTGGCGAGTTAGGAACACTGGAAGATGAAACCTTTAGTGCCGATGGCGTGAAGATAACGGTACATGGTGTAAGTGCACACCCCGGTTATGCCAAAGGGATTTTGGTGAATGCCTTAAAAATTGCTGGCGAAATTTTAACAGCTCTTCCCAAAACGGAATGGAGCCCTGAAACAACAGAAAAACGGGAGGGCTTTGTGCATCCCCTCGGTATAAATGGAATTGCCGAAAAAGCAACTATCGAATTTATTGTTCGTGATTTTACAGTGGAAGGTTTATTGGCACATGAAGCAAAGCTGAAAGCAATTGCAGAAAATGTACTGCAACAATTTCCCGGCTGCAGTATGGAGTTTACAGTAAAAGAACAATACCGGAATATGAAACAGGTGTTGGATCAGCATCCCGAAATTGTGGCGAATGCAGTTGAAGCATACCAACGGTGTGGCTTAACCGTAGTAAAAGAACCCATCCGTGGCGGAACCGATGGCAGCCGGTTAAGCTACATGGGTTTGCCTTGTCCCAATTTATTTACAGGCATGCAGGCCATTCACAGCAAGCACGAATGGATCGGTGTGTACGATATGGAACAAAGCGCCAACATGTTGGTACAGTTGGTGCAGGTATGGGAAGAAAAAGCAAAGTAAATTAATGATCTACCAGCCTCCCCATGCGCCAAAGAGTACTATGATGTACACAATAAGCAGGATCAGGTAGAGAAAGCCAACCAGGCTCAAAATGAGTCCCACTTTTGCAAGCGTTTTGTTGCCGGGTTCCAAAATGCCGGGTTCCAGTTTCTCTCTTGTTAACGCTGCATTTGAAAAGAAGAAACCGGGTATGGCAAGCAACGGAAAGATCACTAATGATGCAATGCCAAACGCTAAGCCAAGGATAGCTTTGTTGTTGGCTTTTTTACGCTCAGGGTCTGTATCAGGGAGATTTGTGTAATACCAAAGCCCCAGCCGCTCCATCAACTTCAATTTACGGCCAAGTTTTTTTTCAGTTGCTTTACGGATGCTTTTGAATGAAGCAGGTTTCTCGTTTTTTACAGCAGGTGTTTCTGTTGTTTCAGTTCTTGCTGTTGCAGGTGGAACCGATGAAAAGGCGTTTCCTGTTGATGCAAAAACAAGTGAAAGAAAAAAGCTGAGCAGTGTAATTTTCATGTGATGATATTTGATAAAACAGTTCGTTAATGATTGTCTTTGTTTACATTTTTACAAAATTACTTTCCGGTTTTTCATCGGGCCAGATGCGGATGCCCCAGTAGATCGGGTAGGCAATGGTACTTACAAAAATGAACAGTAATACCCAGATGATGCGTTCTTCATTCTTCACCCGTTTGTTGTTGATGGTATGGATGATGAAATAGATAATTAGTACGAGTTGTAGGATTATTGCTATAATAACGAAGGCTGCCAGCGCAAAAAAACCTTCAAGATTCCAATATTCAGTAATCATATTACTTCCATTTTCTTGTAGTAAGGATTCTGTCCTTATCGAGTTGAACATTAAAGAAAATCCGAAGACTAATATGCATATAACAAGAAATAGTGGCAGGAAGGCAATTATGCCTATGATGACTTTTTTTGTGCGTGACATGATGGTTGTTTTCAGAAAGGTAATAAATCTTCTGTTGCTTTTTCATCCGTTTATCAATTGGATTGTGGTAATTTGTAGGAAATTATACAACTATGGAATTTCTTGCGAATTATTGGTTTATTCTTGTTCTCCTCATTATTTTCTTTGGCGGATTGTACACGGTTAACCAGGGTACTATTGCCGTAGTAACCATGTTCGGTAAATACCGTCGTGTGGCCGGCCCGGGTTTGAAATTTAAAATACCACTGGTGGAGCAGGTGTTTCGCCGTATCAGTATCCAAAACCGGTCGGTAGAATTGGAATTCCAGGCGGTAACCATTGACCAGGCAAATGTGTATTTCAAAAGCATGTTGCTGTATAGCGTTCAAAACGCCAATGAAGAAACCATCAAAAAAGTGGCGTTTAAATTTTACAGTGATAAAGATCTGATGCAGGCACTGGTGCGTACCATTGAAGGAAATATCCGTAGCTATGTTGCTACCAAGCGTCAGGCCGAAATTCTGGGACAGCGTCGTGAAATCGTGGATTATGTAAAAGCAGAGATCGATCATTCATTGGAAGAGTGGGGTTATCATTTGCAGGACCTGCAGATCAATGATATTACATTCGACCAGGTAATCATGGAAAGCATGAGCCGGGTGGTGGCCAGCCATAACTTAAAAGCAGCTGCCGAAAACGAAGGACAGGCATTGTTAATCACCAAAACAAAAGGTGCCGAAGCAGAAGGAAATGCAATCAAGATTTCAGCTGAAGCAGAACGTGAAGCAGCCCGTTTGCGTGGACAAGGTGTTGCACTCTTCCGCCAGGAAGTAGCAAAAGGTATGACGGAAGCGGCAGAACAAATGAAACAAGCCAACCTGGATACCAATGTGATTCTGTTCAGTATGTGGACAGAAGCAGTGAAGAATTTTGCAGAATATGGAAAAGGAAATATTATTTTCTTAGATGGCAGTGCCAGTGGAATGGAAGCAACCATGAAACAAATACAGGCACTGATGGTGAAGCAGGCGGGACAGTAAAGAAATATTTTTAGTTACAGCAAAGGGTTAGCATAGCTAACCCTTTTTATGTTCCAAGATCAATTCATGTACTCAATTTTATAATCACCAACATGTTTCTCACTTTCATAAATTAACTTCTTTTGTCTTAAATAGTTTAAAATGCCTGTCACAAATAATCCAAATGATACAATGAAAAATGAAATCTCAAAAATAACACTGTGCTCAAGTTGAAGCAGGCTTCTGATACTTAATCCCGCAATCAAAAAATAAAGGGCTGTACGCACAAACGAAAGTAATGTTGTTTGGTTTGCCATTTTTGTACGTTGAATGGCGAGCCGCTCCCGCAGAATAAGATCTTTATTGATGCTTGTTTCTGTCTTTTCATTCATATCGTGAAAGTATTATTTTTTTGTCATTCAGGTTGGTGGTATGGCATCAAGTAATTCAAACAAAAAAGCCGGCTTGATTGCCGGCTACTTGCTATAAACGTTACATTGCCTGTGGCGGATTTATTTTTTTAATAGGAAAATTACTTCCATCTGAGCTTTCACCATTAGAAGATCGAAGTTGGTTACGTTTGTCAATGACTGCTCCTGAAGGTGCATCCTATGAATATACCGATGCATACATTCAAAAACTAATTACATTGGTAAATGATTCTGTTCCCGAAAAAAATGTATTTCTAACAGTTACGGCTCCCGGGTTTACAGGATCAGGTGCTGTAAATACCGGGTTTGCCCGATTAGCACTCTCAGAGCCATCCGAACGTAAACGTTCTCAGCAAGATATTGCGAATTATCTAACAAAAAATACAAAAC
>CAYMSG010000395.1:0-1210 GCA_964392955.1 uncultured Chitinophagaceae bacterium
AGTGGCTCAATTACACCTACCGCTGCGCGCGCCGATCGTCATCACCGACCTGCGCACGGCCGAGATGATCAAATATGCATCTAACGCTTTTCTGGCAACAAAAATTTCATTTATGAATGAGATTGCAAGGATTTGTGAGTTGTTGGGTGCAGATGTTGATATGGTGCGGAAAGGAGTAGGAAGCGATGAGCGTATCGGTAAACGCTTTTTATTCCCCGGGATAGGATACGGTGGCAGCTGTTTTCCAAAAGATGTTCAGGCATTAGTAAAATCTTCAAACGAAGTAAATTACGATTTCGAAATACTGAATGCCGTTATGAAGGTAAATGAAGAACAGAAATTGTTCTTAATGCCCAAGATAAAAGCGTATTTCAATCAGGATCTTAAAGGAAAGCATTTTGCACTTTGGGGATTGGCATTCAAGCCGAACACTGATGATATTCGTGAAGCGCCGGCATTATATATGATCGATGCATTAACAGAGGCTGGAGCTACTATAAGTGCATACGATCCTGAAGGAATGAATAATGTAAAGCAGCTTGTTGGTGACAAGATTCATTTTGCGGAAAGCCAGTACGATGCTTTGCAAAACGCCGATGCCTTAATCATAGCAACAGAATGGAGCGAGTTCCGTACACCGGAGTTTGAAAAAATTACATCTCTTTTAAAAAATAAAGTAATTTTTGACGGCCGGAATGTCTATGATAGAGATCAGATGAAACGGCTCGGTTTCTTTTACGAAAGTGTGGGAAGGCAAACAGTAAAATAATCATCATATCACAAAAACATCGTAATGGATCGTAAACGAATTCTAATTACCGGTGCAGCCGGTTTCCTTGGTTCACATCTCTGCGATCGCTTTATTAAAGAAGGTTATTCTGTTATTGCAATGGATAACCTTATTACTGGCGATCTTCGCAATATTGAACATTTATTCAAGCTGGAACAGTTTGAGTTTTATCATCACGATATTACAAAGTTCATTCATATTCCCGGAAAGCTGGATTACATTCTGCACTTTGCATCACCAGCAAGCCCCATCGATTATTTAAAAATTCCGATCCAGACATTGAAGGTAGGGGCGCATGGTACGCATAACTGTCTCGGATTGGCAAAAGCAAAAGGTGCCCGCATTCTCGTTGCATCAACTTCAGAAGTATACGGAGATCCATTGGTGCATCCACAAACAGAAGAATACTGGGGAAATGTG
>CAYMSG010000395.1:1220-3808 GCA_964392955.1 uncultured Chitinophagaceae bacterium
CTGTTGGTCCTCGTGGTGTGTACGATGAAGCAAAACGTTTCATGGAAAGCATTACAATGGCATATAACCGTTTTCATGGTGTGGAGACAAGGATCATCCGCATCTTTAATACCTATGGTCCGCGTATGCGACTCAATGATGGTCGTGCATTACCGGCATTTATTGGTCAGGCGTTACGTGGCGAAGATTTAACCGTATTTGGTGATGGCAGCCAGACAAGAAGTTTCTGCTATGTAGATGATCTGGTAGAAGGTATTTATCGCTTATTGATGAGCGATTATGATATGCCTGTTAATATAGGTAACCCCGCAGAAATTACATTGAAGGAATTTGCTGAGGAAGTAATAAAGCTCACAGGTACTTCACAAAAGATCGTGTATAAGCCGCTGCCCGTTGATGATCCAAAACAAAGACAACCAGACATTACAAAGGCGAAAGAAATACTTGGATGGGAGCCAAAGGTAGCAAGAGCAGACGGTTTGAAAATTACATATGATTACTTCAAAAGTCTCCCAAGAGAAGAGTGGAGTAAACAACCGAAGGAATTTGTTAGCATGAAATAGTGAATGGTGAGTGGTGAATGGTGAATGAGAGTAAGAAGGATCGAAAAGCAAAGTAATATCATACAACCTAAATCAGAAATCATACATCCAAAATGTATCAATCATTAATCAATAAAGAAAAGAAAGCTGCAGTTGTTGGTTTGGGCTATGTGGGCCTGCCATTGGCATTGGAATTGGCTGCACATATGCGGGTGATCGGTTTCGACATTAACAGTAAACGGATTGCTATGATGCAGCGGAACGAAGATCCCAGCAAAGAAGTGGATGCTGATATGTTTGCAGGCAGGGATATCGTTTTTACCGATGATGTGAATGTATTGAAAGAAGCATCTTTCTTTATTGTAACGGTGCCTACACCTGTGGATGATCATAAAGTGCCTGACCTCACGCCATTGGAAAAAGCAAGTGAAACGGTGGGTAAAGTATTGAAGAAGGGTGATTATGTTATTTATGAAAGCACGACTTATCCCGGTTGTACAGAAGAAGATTGTATGCCGATACTGGAACAGTTTAGTGGTTTAAAAGGAAAAGTAGATTTTAAAATCGGCTATTCGCCTGAGCGTATTAATCCCGGCGATAAACAGCATACGTTAAGTAATACAGTTAAAATCGTTTCCGGTTGCGATGATGAATCTCTACAGGAAATTGCAGCTGTATATGAGAGTGTGGTAAAGGTTGGGGTGCATCGTGCACCAAATATTAAAGTGGCGGAAGCAGGAAAGATCATTGAGAATGCACAGCGTGACCTGAACATTTCATTAATGAATGAGCTCTCCATCATTTTCGATCGTATCGGCATCAACACCTTTGATGTGGTTGAAGCCGCAGGTACCAAATGGAATTTTCATAAATACACGCCTGGCTTGGTTGGCGGTCATTGTATAGGTGTGGATCCCTACTATTTAACTTATAAGGCGCAACAACTGGGTTATAACTCAAAAGTAATTGCCAGCGGACGTTTTGTAAATGATGAAATGCCCCGCTATGTAGCAAAGAAAATTATTCAGCATATCATTAAACATTCACCAAATCCTGCCACTGCAAAAGTGTTGGTGTTAGGCGCAACATTTAAAGAGAATGTAGCCGACATCCGTAATTCGAAAGTGGCTGATATGGTGAAAGAGTTGCTCGAATATAATGTTGCTGTTGATTTTGTTGATCCGCATGCGGATGGTGAAGAAGTGAAGCATGAGTATGGCTTAACTCTTGCAGCGGAAATAGGAACAGGATATGATGCAATTGTTTTGGCTGTTGCGCATAACCCGTACAAAGATTTTTCGGAAGAATATTTTTCTTCCATTGCCAATGAGAAAGCCTTGTTTGCTGATCTCAAAGGTATCTATCGCAAAAAAATTTCAAAACTGAAGTACTGGAGTTTGTAATGAACAAGTTTGATAAAACAATATTGGTAACAGGCGGTGCCGGCTTTATCGGCAGCCATGTAGTGCGTTTGTTTGTAAACAAGTATCCCAATTACAAAATTGTAAATGGCGATGCATTAACGTATGCGGGTAATCTTGAGAACTTAAAAGATGTACAGGATAAACCAAACTATGCATTTGAGCGTGTTGATATCACAGATGAAGTAAGAGTAGAGGCGTTGTTCAATCAATATCATTTTGATGCAGTGATTCACTTGGCAGCGGAAAGTCATGTTGACCGCAGTATTCTTGATCCATTGGCATTTGTAAAAACAAATGTGCTGGGTACAGCTATTTTGCTCAATGCATGTCGTAAGCATTGGAATGGTAATTATGACGGCAAACTCTTCTATCATGTGTCAACCGATGAAGTATATGGTTCATTAGGCGAAACAGGATTCTTTACCGAAGAAACACCGTACGATCCGCATTCTCCTTACTCAGCTTCCAAAGCTGCATCCGATCATTTTGTGATGGCTTATCATGATACCTATGGCGTGCCCGTAGTGATGAGTAATTGCAGCAACAACTATGGCTCGCATCATTTCCCGGAAAAATTAATTCCGTTGATGATCAACAATATTAAAAACAACAAGCCATTGCC
>CAYMSG010000396.1:0-3789 GCA_964392955.1 uncultured Chitinophagaceae bacterium
ATCGTTAGCTGATATCAATCAGTTCTGCAACCAACCAATCTCAAGTCAAACGATACCACAAGCATTCATTTTTGCAAGATGCAATCCGATCAATTTCAACAACTGGTACGCCGGTATAACAAACCTGTGCCCCGCTACACCAGTTACCCTACCGTACCTGTTTGGAAAGAAGGCCTCGACCAAGAACAATACACCCACCTGTTACAGCAACAGTTTCAACTTCACAATCAGAAAGAAGGTATCAGTTTATATATTCACTTACCTTTTTGTGAATCGCTGTGTACGTATTGCGGTTGTAATAAAAAAATCACAAGCAATCATGGCGTTGAAGCAGAGTATTTGGATATGATTGAAAAAGAATTTGAACTTTATCTTTCAATCCTGCACGAAAAACCGGTGATTCGTGAACTGCATTTGGGTGGTGGAACGCCTACCTTCTTTTCGCCCGCCAACCTGGAACGACTGATGCATTTTATTACCGAACGATCGGTTGTGCATCCATTTCATGAGTTCAGCATTGAAGGACATCCCAACAATACCACAAAAGAACATCTGGAAATACTATATGATCTGGGTTTTCGCCGCATCAGTTATGGGGTGCAGGATAATGATCCGGAAGTACAGCGGATCATCAATCGTATTCAGCCGGTGGAGAATGTACGGCGTGCAACGGAAGACGCACGCATCATTGGTTTTCACTCGGTGAATTATGATCTGATTTATGGATTACCAAAACAAACACTGGAAAGTATTACACGCACCATCAATGAAGTAATTGCTTTACGTCCCGACCGTATTGCCTTTTACAGTTATGCGCATGTACCGTGGACCAGCAGAGGGCAACGCTTGTTTGATGAAAATGATCTTCCATCACCCGACGAGAAACTGCAGTTGTATCTGAAAGGAAAAGAACTGCTGACAGCTGCCGGTTATGCCGACATTGGTATGGACCACTTTGCATTGAAAAATGATGAACTTTTTCTTGCATGGGAACATGGTAAGCTGCACCGCAATTTTATGGGTTATACCACGCAACAAACGTCGATACTGCTTGGACTTGGCGTGTCGAGCATCAGTGATATTGGCGTTGCGTTTGGCCAGAATAAAAAATCACTGCATGAATATTATGAATGTATTCATCGCAACGAACTACCCATTTTTAAAGGCCATTTTTTAAGTGAAGAAGACAAAGCGTTCCGCAAATATATTCTCAACATCAGTTGCAGGGGTTATGCCGTATTTCGGAAAGAAGATCAACGACTGATTCAAAAATATGTGCTGCCGCAATTACAACAACCTTTTGAGGATGGATTGATTTACCTGAATGAAAATGGATTGGTAGTTACAGAAAAAGGACGGCAGTTTATCCGCAATATCTGCAGTGCATTTGACCTTTACCTGCAACGGGATAATGTACAATCAATGTTCAGTAAGGCGATTTGATGAGGAGTTATGAGTAATGAGTGATGAATGATGAGTGCTGCCTCCGGCTGATAATTTTTGATAATTGCTTAACGGTACTTAATGCCGGGCTCGCCAGATGATGCTTTCAATCAAAGCCCTACTCATCATTCATCACTCATCACTCATTTTTCCCGCGCAGCAACTTATAAATTTTAATGGCACTCATCAGCAACACAACAAACAGCAATAAACCAAGTACGCCCCACAAAGCACTGAGGTTTTGTTTTACAACCACCAGCATCACCACGGCAACTAAAAAGATTGTCGCTACTTCATTCCAGATGCGGAGTTGTTGGGAAGAATAGTTGAAAACCCCTGCCGCTTGCTGCTTTAATATTTTTTGCAGCGAAAAATGATAGAGGTATAGGAAGAGTACAAAAATGAGTTTGATGAGCATCCATCTTCCCGCAGGTTGAAATACAATTGCAGCATATCCACTTTCAAACAACACCCATATGCCAAAAATGAGCGTGAGAATTGCCGACGGCCAGGTAATGCCGTACCATAAACGTTTCATCATGATGCCAAATTGCTCCTGCAATACTTTACGTGCCGCTTCCTCCTTAGTATTTGCTTCCACATTATAAATAAACAGCCGGGGCATGTAAAATAATCCCGCAAACCAGGTCACGATAAAGATGATATGGAGCGCTTTGAGGTAGAGATACATATTGTGAATGGTGAATGGTGAATGGTCAATAGAAAACACAATCACCAGACATTACTATTTAATGCTGTAAAAGTTAAGAAAATACTTCCGCAGATCCGCCTTGTTACACCAGCCCGGCATTCACCATTCATCACTCACCATTCACGGCTCAGCCCAGCACCATCTCCCGCTCCCCTATTGCTACACCTTCCACATATGTTGCAATGGCTTCTACCCACAACGGATGTACATTCATACAAGGGATCATGGTATATTCTTCACCACCGGCTTCCTCAAATATTTCTTTACCACGCTCTGCAATCTCTTCCAGTGTTTCCAAACAATCGCTTACAAATGCCGGACAAAGGATCAATAATTTTTTGACACCCTCTTTTGGCAAATCACGCAAACGATAATCGGTGTAAGGAGTTAACCATTGCTCACCAGCCAATCTCGATTGAAACGACAAACTGTATTTCTCTTTCGGCAATCCCAGTTTTGCAGCAATCAGTTCCGTTGTTACAAAACATTGATGACGGTAGCAGGTGGCATGTGCTGTTGAAGCAACATTGCAACAGTCACCCGTTTTCAGGCAATGACTTTTTGTAGGATCTGATTTCTTTAAATGACTTTCAGGAATACCATGATAACTGAACAGGATATGATCATAACCCTTCTCCACATACGGACGCATATTCTCTGCCATGGCAGTGATATAATGCTCTTCATTGTAATATGGCTTTATAAAACTCAGCTTGAATGAATACTTGTTCTTTGCATGAATTTCTTTTGCACTCTCCACTGCCGTTTCGTAACTGCTCATGGCGTAATGCGGATAAAGCGGAACAGCGATCACTTCATCCAGGTGTGGATTTTGCTCCAGCAAACGGTCCAATGCATATTTCACCGTGGGGTTTCCGTAACGCATGGCTATTTCAACCGGCATGTCTACCTCTTTATCCAATGCATCACGGAGTTGCTTTGTAAGCACAATTAACGGAGAACCTTCTTTGGTCCAGATTGTGCTGTACGCTTCTGCCGATTTTGGCGCACGGAACCGGGTAATAATTCCCTTCACCAGTAACAAACGCAACAGGTAAGGATAATCAATCACCCGTTCGTCCATTAAAAACTCATTCAAATACCGGCGAACATCTTTTACTTCAGTTGAGTCGGGCGAACCGAGATTCATCAACAGGATTCCTTTTGTTACTGCTTTTTCCATGTGCGTTTTTAATCGATTGCAAAAGTAACGGCATTACAAAACAAAAGTTCATTTTCCAAAGAAATCTGTATCAAATGCTGTTTTTGAACGATGAACTGTAGTGTTTTTCCTTCAACGATTTCATTGATAGCAAACAGATGTTATCATGATAAAAATCAACAGGTAATATGACATTGTAATGACAGATTTTTTAGGTTCATAGTGCTGTCTGCAACTACATTTGCGCTGTAGAATTTTCAGACGGTTCACTCATGCACAGAACAGGCGCAAAAGACATATCAAAATTTTTTATTGCGGGTATCAACTACCGCAAAACAGATGCATTGATCAGGGGGCAGTTTGCCGTAAATCCGGAACAATACAATACCATCCTGCAGCTTGCACCTGATTTTGGTGTGCATGAATTCTTTTTGATCTCTACCTGTAACCGTACTGAAGTGTATGGTTTTGC
>CAYMSG010000397.1:0-3777 GCA_964392955.1 uncultured Chitinophagaceae bacterium
AGATTTTTTGTTTACAGCAACCTGTATAATTGCATTTCCGGTTTCAATTAAAACCAGTATACCAAATAATACATTTAAATACAATACTATCCTTCCCTGATTTTCAACAGAAGTTTTACGAAGCAAGAAAAAAAGACAGACAGTGAGCAAAAAAAGCAGAGGAATGAAATACTTATATTGCTGCACTAAAGTAATCCGGGTAGTTACGAGCAGATTCTCTTTGATTACTTTAAAAAAAAGAAACAGTAACAGCAACCAAACAGACAGGATTACAGCTATGTATTTATCGGCAACCCGTTTGAATATGAGATATAGAAAACTTGTTGCAACGGTTAAAGCAGCGGCAATTACCAAACTATTAAAAACAGGAATAAAGCCCCAAAACTTATTATTACCGTCAAGAACAAAGTAGATTGGAATCGTAAAAAATACTGAAAACCTGAAAATCCATTTCAGCTTATGTTCCTTTACTTTTGACCAGATCCACATTCAGCATTTTTTTTAATCAATACAAATAATCTGCGTGAAAATAATGAAAGTATTTACTTGAAGCTGCAGAATAAAAAAATGGCATTGCAGTATCTGTAATGCAATGCCATTTAAACAGTTGAAACGAGGACCTACCGCATCAAATACATTTTACCGTATCCTTTGTTAAAATACTGATCAGTATTATCGCCTTCGGCCTTGTATTTATCCAACGCCTTTCCATTGTTATTTGTAATTACCCGGTACAGGTAAATTCCATTTGCCAGTTTGTTTCCAAACTGGTCAGTTCCATCCCATTTAAAATCAGTAATATTCCTGCCAACTCGTAAAGTTCCTAATTCTGCCTTTGTGATTTCTCTTACTACTTTACCTGTAATAGTAAGAATCTGTATCCTGATATTTTGCGGAACTTCAGAACCCGTAATTGTAAACACAAACGCAGTAGACGTTGTAAACGGATTCGGGTAATTCAACATATTTGAGATCATGGGTTTGTTAATTACCTGAAACGATACCTTGTACTCAAGTTCTCCAGCTTTATTGCCGCTCTTGTCAGTCCCTGTAACGATCAATTCATATTCTCCATCCTGCGTAAAAAACGGATACAGATCAATCGTTGCAGCATTCTTTCCATTCGAAAGATCAGCAGGCGTAAATCGTACAGAATCAGACTGCGGTTTGTATTCCCGTACAGAATTATCAGGGAAACGTATACTGATCTTCATTCCGGAAGTATCGTCCAGCGCAAGGAATCTGCTGTCATCTTTCAACTGAACAAAGATGTGCGGTTTTGATGAAACAATATCCCGGTTCAGAATATGACTTCCATCAAATGTAACATCGAGCCAGGGTTTGTAATTATCCGGCTTCACATAAAAGCCCTTGAAGATAAAATTGTTGAAAAGAAACTGTTCTTGCTGGTCTTCATCCGGGTTCACCATCAGGTACAGCATATTTGCGCCTGCAAAATCTTTTGTATCAATTACGTGTGATACCAGAATAGAATCACCGGCAGCAAGTGGTCTTTTTTTCGGCAAATTGATTACATGCGGCACATTATTCCGATCAGTAATTACAAGCTTCAACTTCAAGCTATCGAAGGCCGTTTCACTGATATTCCGGAATGCAATGGCAAAATCGAGTGGCTCGCCCATATCAAGTGTATCCTTCATCCGAAATGTTACATTCGGAGCAATGGCACCTTCCGGAACATAGTCAGCATAGATTTTCCACATGTTAAGCTGATGCGGAGTTGTATTAACCAAATCTGTATTGCGCATCCGTAATTTCAAATAAGGAAATGAAAGCGGATTAATAAACGACAGAGTTGTATCTCTGGCCTGAGTTAATGAAGAAAGAAGTACTTCTACACCTGCAGGGGTACGTCCGATGATATCGATTCCTGTTGAGTCTGGCTGAGTTGGTTCAATATCACTACCTCGCCATTTTAAATCCTTCCAGGTTTTAGCCGGTTTATAATAACCTGGCACTTCAAATACGTCTACAATTTGATCAGGAATTGCTCCTACGGTTTGTTGCGGTACAAAACTTGGATCTCCTTTTTTGTAAATGAAGATCATCGGTTGATTGGTTTTGAAATCATCAATCAAAGTGAATCCTGCATTTTTTAGTCGATGGTAAAGTGAGTTACCAGCACCAAGAACGGATTGATCAGATTTCAGCACTGCAGAATCAATGGGTGCAACAAGGTTGGATCCAAGATTTGTTACAACAACATAGTCGCCATTTTTCACCACATTGTCCATGAAATTAATTGCATTGATACGAGAGGTTTGATTGGTATAACCGTACTCGAAGAATATTCTTGGTCTGTCGCCACAAACCTGCAAACTATTATACAAACCAGGACCGTTGCGCACTGTTGTATTTTGCTTTGGCTCTAACGTTTTGCCATCAAATACATAAAACTGGAATGAAAGATAACGGCATCCGTACCGTTCGATATTTTCAAAATCAATGGCTACATCAATACTTGCTTCGATGTGAATGGGATGTATGCCCGTACGGAACTGAATACGCTTAATTGATGAATCAAACTGCAATGTTCTTGCATCATTCAGCAACATTGTTTTATAGGTACTTTGTTTATGCTGAAAGTAATGCGACTGATTGAAGCCTGTTTCAGTACCTGGGATATAAACAAAACTGAAATCGTTCCACAATACAGCCGAATTGGCTTCAGGCCTCATTCCTACCCGCCAGTAATATACGGTACTGTCACTGAAGGTAATACCAGAAGGCTTAAACGGAATAGAACCACCTGTACTGCTTACAGAATCAACTTTGAGGAATGCAGAGTTAAAGTTCTGTGTTGTATCTAATTCAAAATAATACTTACGTAAAGTGCCAAGTGGATTTGCAGTTGATGCGTAATACGTTATATTTTGTTTATTAATGATTGAATAATTGTAAGGATAAACAGGTCGCAACTCATCTTCGAAAATGAAAAACTCTTTCGTAACTGAATTATTTGTTTCACAAATTTCATTAATAACATTATCAGGATCAATTTCGATTCTCAGTTTATTACTTCCCTTATCCCTAGAAGGATCCACTGGCAACTCGAGAAGTATCGAATCAGCATAAGGCACCCGTTTGATTTTCTGATCAAATGGAACAGTAGCAGAACCATCTGGTAATATCCGTGTTATGCGTACATGTAAAGAATCGCCCGTTGCTTTGCCGAGATTTACAATCTTAATATTTGCGTTAAACTTCGTTTCAGCAATTGAAATAAATTCTGGTGCAATCTTTACCATTGGTGCTTCAATTGCGTAATCAGGTTTTTCGTAGCTAAACAACTTCATTGCAGGGTCGCCATGGAGTGCAATTTCTTCCATGTGCATCCGTACGTAAAAATCATTGAATGAATAGAGTCTGGATAGTGTATCGTTTACGTTGGCCATGATACGGCCAATTGACTGGCCATATCCTTCAGCTTTGGATAACTGCTGATAAAATTCCTCTGTATAGATGTGAAGATAATTTACAATTCCCAAATGCGAGGAGGCAATAAATGCAACAGCTCCTTTTTCGGGTGTAAGCACCCACTTTTCGGTTATGATGTAATCGCCCGTCAGACGTGAGGTATTTGATAAGTACATGTTTCCTGCCTGACAGCCATTCACCATTAGTACAGGATACTTGCCAATAGCAGGATAGCTCGAAGGGTCGGAAAGATTATACTCCAGTGTTGAAGGCGAAGAATGTCCAAAGTATGTGAGTAAGGAAAACCCTTCCTGAAACAGCTTGGTAATATTTTCACTG
>CAYMSG010000398.1:0-3759 GCA_964392955.1 uncultured Chitinophagaceae bacterium
AAATTTTAATTTATAGAAATCGTAGAAGATTACTACAACAAGGAATAGACTCACTACATAAAACAAACCAAAACCCATAAACATATATGTAAAGCCTGATGCTACGGCTCCAAGTAAATAACCGGCAGCTATGGACAATAACAGTTTTGCTTTTCCAATCAATTCTTTGTTTTGCCGGAATTCTTTTCGTGTAAACATTGAAAAGAGAATGCCAAGATCGGTGGTTGTACCTGTAAGGTGAGTGGTCTTTACAGCAAAATTAGAAATGCTGGCTGTTAAACCGTTTTGCAAACCCATCGCAAACAACATTAAGGATAACAGTACTTCGGTTTCAGTTAATGTTTCTTTGTAAAAGAAAGATCCATAGGTTCCAACGGCCACTAAACAAATTATTTCCAATACAACGGGTATGGCGTGTGCTACATAGGCATTGCGTTTGTTCAGGTGTATTACAAACATGTTCGATACAAAACTTCCAAAGAAAAACAGGAAGATCCAGGCGAATACAACGGCACCCTGGTATAAATTACCTTTCACCATTTCTGATGCAAGAATGGCAAAGTGTCCTGTAATATTGGAGCTGAATGAAAAGAACAACAACAAGGAAGCAATGTTAACCATCCCTGCTGAAAATGCTGTTAATACCCCAAGCCTGATATTATCTCCCAGTGTTCTGCTATTACTGTATTTCCTGAGCATAGGTATTTGTTTTATTCCGTTCAAATGTTAAGCGGGCAATGCCCCGGGCCTGTACATCCGATTCGGCGTCCAGTACCATTTTGTCTTTACTCAACTGGGTTAACTGGTAATTTTCTACATGGCCTGGTGCATATTTGATCTGTAACACATGGCCCCGGCCCTTGATGTTCCATTTTAAATGCTGCACCTGATTGTTAACGGTCAGCCGAAGTTTACCGCCAGGTAAAAACTCCCAGTTTTCAGCTTCGTGCAATGAAAAGCCTTGCATCGGCTTTGTTTGTGTTTTACTGGCAGCTGCAATATCGGCACCAATGGCAGAGCCTTCTTCGTACTTCCATGTCTTTTCATCCCATGGTCCCAATATCAGTTTCTCCGGGCTTGAAGAAGAACTCAGCATTACTGTAAAACCCGTAAGCCCCAGTGCAAACACAGCGATATAAATGAACCAAAGTTTCATACTAAAAAATTTAAACGTTATCCCATCGATACACGGTTGGCAAACAGCTCGGCCACATTTCCTTTTTCAGGCATAGGCACCTCGATAGCTGAACCAATAGTTGTAATATTTAACTTGCTTGCTTTGATATAAGGAAGCAAGTCAAAACTGTTTCTGTCTTTGAATTGCGGATTGTACAGAATGGGTAAGCATACTTCACTAACCCTGTTGGCTTCCACAAACTGGTTGAATGCAGCCTGTGTAAAGCCGGTAAAAATATCTTTGCGCATTATGCGAACCTGCGATGCATATTTGTTTTTTAACACACGCAGTGCTTCTTCAAATGCAGGATTTGTAAGTGATTCCAGCACTTTTGACTTGGAGAAAAAAAGCAGGTTTGTAATGGAATCGTTCTGGTGTAACCCGTGCAGCAAAATAATGTTCACTTTGGTATTGCTGTCCTGTTCATTGAGGTATGCTTTTACAATGTTCAACGAGGCAATACTGAAATCGGTGGGAACTAATACTGTTTTTTCCATAGCATTTTTGTTTTGCGATTAGAGAGCAAATTTGTACCCGAGTCATTAAAATGACGTAAGGCTACAGTTAGAATGCTATTAGAATGTAGGGAACGAAATTAAAAACGTATTAGAATCAGAAACGGCATGTGGGTTTTGTTGAATTATTCGAAACAAGGCCGAGCGTAATTGTTCAACATGTATTTTGCTGACAACTGTTGGCATTATAATTCATAATGCCCAACAGGAAGATTGATTTGCACGGTGGTACCTTGTTGTACAATAGACGATACAATGATTTCTCCATTGTGGATGCGGATAATATTCCGTGTAAGCGGCAGCCCGATGCCATACCCTTCATACTTCAATGTATTGGAGGCCCGGAAAAAAGGATCGTAGATGTATTTCAATTCGGCATCAGGAATACCAATACCCTGGTCTTTTATAATGATGAATACATTTTGATCTGATGCACCGATCGATACATGCACCACCTTGTAATCGCTGTACTTACAGGCATTGCTGATGATATTGCTCAAGGCGAGATGCAGTAATTGTTCATTGCCTTTTACTTTCAGCTTGGCCGGGTTTTCGGGCAGCAGGCTCATATCGATATGAATGTTGCTGCGGGGGTTAATTTTCTCAATCGTTTCCTTTACATCCCACAACAATTGATCAATGCGTACCTTATCAAACTTCTGATTTTTTCCGTTAAACCCTGTTTGAGCAAGAAAGAGCAATGCTTTTGTTTTGCGGTCCAGCTTTTCAGCTTCATCGAGAATTACTGTGATGGTTTCAATATATTCTTCCGGTTTGCGGATCTTGGACAAGGTTACATCTGCTTCACCAATAATGGCTGTTAAAGGAGTACGCAGTTCATGCGATGCATTGCTTACAAAATTATTCTGCGTTTCAAACGATGTTTCAATACGGTCGAGCATATTGTTAAACGTTCGTATAAGCTGTGCCAGTTCATCGTTGTTATTATTCTGATCAAGACGAAGGTGCAGGTTTTCAGAGCTGATTTCCTGTACCTGGTCTGTAATTTTTCGCAGCGGCCTGAATACAAACCGTGAAAAATACAAAGCGATTAAAGCAGAAAACAGAAATGCAGCAATAATTGCAAATACAAGTGTGCGCCGCAGGTAAGCCGAGTGGTGCAGTTCAAAATAATTCTGTGCCGATGCTACAACCACATACTCACCCTGTTTACTTTGGTAACGGATACCTTTGTAAAACATTCCATCGTTATTGTATTCAGCTTTTCCATCTTTAAGCACATTGTTGAAAAATGAAACCGGCAGACCAACTTTTTTTGCTTCTTCAATAAATGATTCACCAGGTGCAATGCGGAAAAAACGATCCTGTTCCTGCGGGAGTTTTTCAAAAAATTCGTTGCGCAGATCTTTGATATCGGCTTGTGCTGTTCCGTCTTGCTGGTCGAGTTCCACTTTTGCAGCTGTAACAGCCCTGATCTCGAGCAGCTTGTAAAAATCCTCGTATGAATAATTGGATACAGAGAGGTACACAAATCCGCTGAACAGCAATATAATGGTTAAAAAAGCTGTTAACAGAATGAGCATGGTCTTGATCTGTATCTTCATCTGTACCGTAATTTAAAACGTGAAACTGTTTTCTTATCAATGATCTTTCAACACATAGCCCATTCCAATAACAGTGTGTATGAGCTTTTGATCGGCGTAGCTGTCGATTTTCTTTCGCAAATAATTTACATACACATCTACTACATTGGTACCAATGTCGAAGTTTACACCCCACACTTCTTCCAGGATATCAATACGTGAAAGAACCTTGTTTTTATTTTTCATGAAATACAACAGCAGGCGGTATTCAGTTGTGGTAAGCGAAATCACTTTACCATCACGTGTTACCACTTTTGTGTAATCATTTAATTCAAGATCGGCAAAGCGGTATACATGCTCTTCCTGTATTTCGGGTGTTGCAGTTGAATTGTCGGAACGACGGATCAATGTTTTGATGCGGGCCACCAGTTCAATAAACTTGAAAGGTTTTACGAGGTAATCATCAGCACCGGTTTCAAGCCCCAGTACAATGTTTTCGGAAGTACCCAAAGCGGTAAGAAAG
>CAYMSG010000399.1:0-3735 GCA_964392955.1 uncultured Chitinophagaceae bacterium
TTGAATGCCGAACCGGCAGCCGAACATTTTGGAATTGCATCTTCAACGATCCGTCACCGTGAACAATGTGCACAGTAACTTATATACCCGTTAACAATTCTTTTTTTCTTACTTCAAACAGGGATGAAAAAAAAGTGCGGCTCAAAGCTGAACAACCGCAGTGGTACAAATTCGCCAGCGGTCAATTGCTGTTTCCGAAAGATGGAAATGCCGGCGGTACCTGGATGGCGTTGCATGAAAATGGAAATGCAATGGTGTTGCTCAATGGTGGATTCGTGAATCATCCATACGCCCCGCCTTATCGCAAGAGCAGGGGATTGATTTTCCTGGATATATTCGATCATCCGCAACCGGTAGCAGCATTTGAGCAAATTCATCTGCACAAAATCGAACCATTCACATTGGTGATCCGGCAAGCCGATCAATTAGTTGAAGCAAGATGGAGCGGACAAGACAAATCAATCAAAGAATTGGATGCAGCGTCAGCATATATCTGGTCGTCGGCTACACTGTACAGTGATGTTATTATTCAAAAACGGGAACAGTGGTTTGCTTCTTTTTTGAAAGAATATGAAACGATCAATGGAAAAGAAATTCTCCACTTCCACCGCTTTGCAGGCGATGGTGATCATGCAAACGATGTATTGATGAACCGTAACAATGAATTGTTTACGGTGAGTATTACACAGCTGCACCGGCAGAACACCATTTCTGCGATGCAATATCATGATCTGGTAACAGATCAACTTTTTTCACAGGAATACGATCATTCCATTTCAACTGCACATGCGATTGTTTAAACTCTTTACGCATCATCCTTTTTTTATTCGATTGCTGCATTGGGAATATTGGAGTTTTACAGCAGTGTATGGACTCATCTATCCCATATTTGCCTGGCTTTGCCTTCGGGCAGGTGGAAAGTATTTTTTTACGGCGGCCAATCCTGCGATTACCAACGGTGGTTTTTTAATGGAACAGAAACAGGATATCTATCCCTTGCTCCCCACTGAATTTTATCCTGCGTATTTTTTTGTAAAAGCTGGCACTTCCGTTACAGACATTCAGCAGCAAATCGATGCAAATCATTTCCGGTTTCCATTGATTGCAAAACCGGTGATCGGTATGCAGGGAAAAGCAGTAAAGAAACTCGAATCAATTGAACAGTTGCAACACTATGCATCGGTATGTACAGTTGATTATTTGATCCAGGAATTATCGCCTTACAAACACGAAGCAGGTATTTTTTATTACCGCATGCCCAATGAAACCAACGGACATATTACAGGTATTGTAGCAAAAGAACCAATGACGGTGGTGGGCGATGGTGTATCCTCATTGTATCAACTTATTATGGAAGTGCCCCGTTATATTTTGCAGATCGATGCGTTAACACAGATGTACGGTCAACGGATGCAGCATATTTTGGCGAAAGGTGAAGAATTGATTCTGGCACCATATGGCAACCATGCAAGAGGATCGAAGTTTGTTGACTGGACAGACAGAGCTGATGAGCTGATGCAAAAAAATTTTGATGCCGTTTGTAAACAGATCAATGGGTTTTATTACGGTCGTTTGGATGTAATGTATACTGATTGGGACGATCTGCGCAACGGGAAAAACTTTCATATTATTGAACTCAATGGTGCCGGCAGCGATCCCACGCATATGTACGATCCAAAGCATTCGCTTTTTTATTCCTGGAAAGAGATCATCCGGCATTGGATGATTTTATGGCGTATCAGCAAAGTCAATCATGCAAAAGGTCATCCGTATATGTCATTAAAAGAAGGGGCTGCTATGTTTCGTGCTAATTCGCTCCATGTAAAAGCACTCGATGAAATTGCATTGAAATTATAATCCATTTTTTGCCCCAAGCCTTTATATTTGTTTCATGCCACAGTTAGTTAAAATTTTAATGTGGGGCTTTATCATCAGTTTTCTTGGTTCATTGCCACTTGGCACATTGAATGTTGCGGCCATGCAAATCGGAATTACCGATGGAATCAAGCCAGCCCTTTGGTTTTCGGCCGGATCTCTTACTGCCGAAATCATTTATGTTCGTCTATCACTCGTTGCGATGGATTGGGTACGCAAGCAGGAAAAATTATTAAAAGCATTGGAATGGTTAACGGTTGTGATTGTACTGGCATTGGCCGCTTCCAGTTTTTGGGCCGCTATCCATCCGGAAGGAGAAAAGAATGTGATCCTATCCAATACCATGCATCGTGGCTTATTGGGTTTTACCATGAGTGCCGTGAATCCCGTACAAATTCCGTTTTGGTTTGGGTGGAGTACGGTGCTGTTCACCAAAAATATCCTGAAGCCGGGTTTCTGGAATTATAATTTATACATTGTTGGTATTGGTATCGGAACACTTGCCGGTAACTGCGCTTTTATTTTTGGCGGCCGTTTGCTGGCCAACCAGTTGAAAGCAACCAATACCATAATGAACTATATTATCGGCTCGGTGTTTTTGATCACCGCTTTAATACAGTTCATTCGGATTTACCGGAAGAAAGATGCAATTCATCAATTAGAACATCCGGAAGAAATTACATCAGGGCTGGAGAAGAAGATTCATTAAGATGTCGGATGTACGATCGCTGATGTATCTTCAGGGAAATGCTTAACGAATAATGGTGCTAATAATTGACTTTACTGTTTTATCATCTATATTTTCCATCTCCGATTTGTCGAATATTGTAAGTAGGTAGACTTCTTTATTGGCTGTAATAACATAAGTGATAACTCTTGCGCCTCCGCTTTTTCCTTTGCCTTTACTTTTTATTGCAATTCTGATTTTAAAAGTATTGCTTCCTAACGCAGTACCTGATTCTGGCTTGCTGCTTAATAGGTCATGTAAAGAAGAAAGCTCTTGTTTAAGCGAAGGAAATTTTTTGACTAAACGCCTGGCTTCTTTTTTGAATTTATCGGTTGGGATAACACTAAAGTTCATTCAGGAATTCTTTGAGTGTTTGTTTGTGTCCTTTTTTTGTCTTTAAGAGTTCTACCTGTTTGAAAGCTTCCGTAAGATCAGACTTAAGTTTTAAAGCCTGTTCATATTTTTTAAGTTTATTCATTAGTTTGCCCCAATCACTTAGTGAAAGTTGCACGGCCTGCGTATTTCCTTCTTTGTCGTTTAAGAATTGAAGATCAAGTTTCATTCTGCTAAAGTTATTGACTTTTACTGAAAAGGAATTGAAACTGTTACGATTGCTGCATCTCCTCCGCCCACTTATCCCTTTCATCGGGACTGAATTTCCATGGTGCAAAATTATTCTCCACATTGCTGAACATGGCATTCCATTCGCCGGGTGCATTACTGTCTTCCATGATCAATGAACGACGCAATTCAAGAATAATACTTAATGGATTAATGCTCACCGGGCATTCTTCCACACAGGCATTGCAGGTAGTGCAGGCACGCAACTCTTCAACAGTAATATGATCATTCAACAGCGTTTTGCCATCGTCTTTAAATTCTTTATTGGTATTGATGTTGCGGCCCACCTCTTCCAAACGGTCACGGGTACTCATCATGATCTTACGTGGACTTAACAACTTGCCTGTTGTATTGGCCGGACAGGCTGCACTGCATCGTCCGCACTCTGTGCAACTGTAAGCATCGAGTAAACTTTTCCAGCTCAGATCAAATACATCCTTTGCACCAAACTTTGAGGGGGGAGTGGCATCAGCAGGTGCCAGCTCCGGCTGCATCATATACTTCACTTCGTT
>CAYMSG010000400.1:0-3714 GCA_964392955.1 uncultured Chitinophagaceae bacterium
AAGAAAAGATCGGTCAAATGAACCAGTACAGCAGCGATTTTGCTGCTACCGGGCCCATTACAAAAGATGGTGATAAACAAACGCAGGTACGCAAAGGATTGATTGGCTCGTATCTCAATGTAACCGGTGCCGACCGTACAAGATCGTTACAGGAAATTGCAATGCAATCCCGTTTAAAAATTCCGTTACTGTTTGGGCAGGATGTGATTCATGGATACCGTACTATTTTTCCCCTTCCATTGGCAGAAGCAGCCAGCTGGGATTTGGAAGCGATTGAACGCAGTGCACGTATTGCTGCTATTGAAGCAAGTGCAGCCGGTATTCACTGGACGTTTGCTCCAATGGTTGACATTGGCCGTGATCCCCGTTGGGGCCGTGTAATGGAAGGCGCAGGAGAAGATACTTATCTCGGTTCACTCATTGCAAAAGCAAGAGTAAAAGGTTTCCAGGGCAAAGGGTTTGGACATACAGATGCGGTGCTGGCCTGTGTAAAACATTTTGCAGCCTATGGTGCCGCCGTGGGTGGAAGAGATTATAATTCAGTAGATATGAGTTTGCGGATGTTGTATGAAGTGTACCTGCCTCCGTTTAAATCTGCATTGGATGCAGGTGCAGCTACATTCATGAATTCATTCAACGATCTCAATGGAATACCGGCAACGGGTAACCGCTTTTTGCAACGTGATATTTTGAAAGGCCAGTGGCGGTTTAAAGGCTTTGTGGTAAGCGATTGGGGGAGTATTGGCGAAATGGTAAATCACGGATATGCAAAAGATAATGCGGAAGCGGCAATGCTTGCCGCCAATGCGGGCAGCGATATGGATATGGAAAGCCGTGCTTACACACAGCATCTTGCAAAACTGGTACGTGATGGAAAAGTAAAGATGAGCGTGATCGATGATGCCGTGCGCCGTATCCTGCAAAAGAAATATGAACTGGGTTTGTTTACAGATCCGTATAAGTTCAGTAATACTGAACGGGAAAAAGAACAGTGGAACAATCCGCAGCATCTTGCCGCTGCAAAAGAGATGGCATTGAAGAGTATGGTGTTATTAAAAAATAACCAACAAATCTTGCCGCTGTCAAAGCAAACCAAAAAAATTGCACTCATTGGTCCGTTGGTAAAAGCGGTGAAAGAACATTTGGGTTTCTGGAGTTACGATTGGGATGATGATTCTGCACGTATCCCAACTCTGTATCAATCCATTCAGCAAAAAACAGGAAACAATACAGAGTTGCTCTACGCCAAAGGTTGTGAATTGACGGATAGCAGCAAAGCAGGTTTTGCAGAAGCAATTGCAACAGCAAACAATGCAGAGGTTGTGGTGATCTATGTAGGTGAAAAAAGAGATATGAGTGGCGAAGCAAAAAGCCGCAGCAGTCTTTCATTACCCGGCGTACAGGAAGAATTGATCAAAGCAGTGGTGGCAACGGGTAAACCGGTGGTGGTGTTGATTGCAGCTGGCAGACCCTTGGTATTTAACTGGACAGCTGACCATGCACAAGCCATTGTATATACCTGGTGGCTGGGAACAAAAGGTGCCGATGCCATTGCGGATGTACTGTTTGGTGATTACAATCCGTCCGGTAAATTACCAATGACGTTTCCACGCAGTGTGGGACAAATTCCGATCTACTACAACTATTACAATACCGGACGACCTGCTAAAAATGAAACCGACCGCAATTATGTATCGGCTTATATTGATGAGGTGAACAGTCCGCAATATCCGTTTGGTTTTGGATTGAGTTATACAAACTTCCAGTACAGTGCTATTCAATTGAACAAAGCAGGCATCAAACCCGGCGAAACACTTACAGCTACTGTAACACTTACCAACAATGGTAATTACGATGGGGAAGAAGTGGTACAATTGTACATCAGGGATATGGTAGGGTCTGTTGTTCGCCCGGTAAAAGAATTAAAAGGCTTTCAAAAAGTAAAACTCAAAAAAGGCGAATCAAAGCAGGTCCGTTTTTCACTCACGGCAAACGATCTTCGTTTTTACAACGACAAGTTGCAATACCTGTATGAGCCGGGTGCATTTACCTTGTACATTGGCGGCAGCAGTGCTGATGTACGGGAAGCGAAGTTTGAGTTGAAGAAGTAAACACGCAATCGATAACGGAAAAGAAAAACCCTTTCGGCAACGAAAGGGTTTTGTATTTTAATAATACATTACTTATTATTTCTGCTTCACCGTTTTCATCTGTATCACATCCACCAAAAAGGCAAAGGCCATCGAGAAATAAATATAGCCTTTCGGAATTTTAAACTGCATCCCCTCTGCAATCAGCGATACCCCGATCATCATTAAAAAACAAAGCGCCAGGATTTTAAAGGAAGGATGTTTGTAAATAAAATCGCTGATGGGTTTTGATGCAATGAGCATAATGATCACGGTTACAATTACAGCCGTGTACATTACCCACAATTCATTCACCATACCTACGGCCGTAATGATGGAGTCAACCGAAAAAACAAGATCGAGCAGGATCACTTCACCCAGCAATTTACCAAAGCTGGCTTTTGCAGGAATGCGTGGCGTTTCTTCGGAAGCGATTTCTGATTTGTGATAAATTTCTTTGGTACTCTTGTACAGCAGAAACAAACCACCCACAATGAGGATGAGCGATTTTCCGGAGAACCCGATCTCAAACAACGTAAACAATACCTGGTCGAGTTTTAAGATCCAGGAGATCAAGGCCAGCAGCAACAGGCGCATCAGCATTGCCAAACCAATCCCCCAGAAACGGAGTTTGTTGCGTTGGTTTTCGGGCAGTTTATCGGCCAGTATGGAAATGAAGATGATGTTATCGATACCCAGAATTACTTCCAGCGCAATGAGGGAAACAAGTGCAATGATCACTTCTGACATGGTTGGTTGATTGAAGCTCCAAGATAAGTTATTTTGGAAAAGCAGTGCTGTTGTGTGGAAGTGGAAATTTGAATGGGTAGGGCAAAAGGGAAGGTTCTAGTAAAGGTCAATCAGAAGTTAAATTGAAAATGGTTCGTGGGATAGGAACCATGGCAGTGTTTTTTGCACAGTTCATGTTGCCTGCATTTGCTATATTCTTGGTAGTAGTTGTCGCCATTTAACATGTGGATTGTCGTAGAGTGTCAGATTAGCTTGATATGCGTCAATATCTATAAAGTGTCCGATAAGCTCTATTTCGTTTTTTGTCGTTGCCACAGTTGGTAAAGACTTGTTGTCATATAAAAGCAATCCCTTAAAATCAACCTGTGTATTAATTGTAAATTCTCCATTGTCTGCCAAATTAATTGTGTCAATATTGAATGCAACATTTAAAGTTAATTCAATGTCGAATGTTGTGCCATGTAAAGAGAGGAATTTTATTCTTGAATTAAATTGACAATGCTCACTTCCTAAATAGATTGAGCCTTCACCAGTGTCGCCCTCATAAGAAATTAGAAATTCCTTTCCAGTCAGACTTCTCCAATTCGCTTCGTTTTGACCAGTCATGGGGTTTGTGAATTTGAGCCATTCCATCATTATTGATGTTGAAGCTGGTTGGTCAACATAGTCGTGTCCTGTGTCAAAAGGCAAAAGAGGAATCTCAATAGAATAAAACAATGTCAGAGGTAAGCCTATATGAGAGTTCTCCCAAAGATTACAACTGAATATCCCTTTTTGTGGTTGAATTTTATTTATGTCAAGTGGCATAGTTAGATGTCGTGAAGCATTGCAGGCA
>CAYMSG010000401.1:0-3710 GCA_964392955.1 uncultured Chitinophagaceae bacterium
CCAACCGGTTTTATCTTCAACCATCGTTGAGTTTTCACCCCAGCAGCAATTTCACTCTTACACCGGTTATGCGGTTTACTTCCATTGGCTACTCAAACATTACAACCAGTTACGATAACAACGAATTACAATCGTACCAGTTAGTGGAGATTCAACAAAGACGATTATTTTTCATTGAACCGGCATTGATGACCAGCTTTGGATTTGAAAGCACCCCCTGGTTTCGGGTTCAGGCACAAATGAACGTGTCACTACTTGCAGGAAGCACGAATACAAATTATCGAAGTAACTATTTCAGCGTAGGGTTCCAGTTTGATCCGGTAAAAGCACTTAAAAAGAAATTACTAAAAGGATAAAATCACAAACTCCTGCTCCAATGAAAGCGAATGTTGATACAATACATCAATGATAGCTTTCCCTTCTTTTGCATAAAAACTCAAAAAGCTTTCTTTGCGTTCCTGTAAACTTTTACCAGGGAAGAGTTGCTGCTTGATGGTCTGTATCTGTCGTTGCTGATCAGCGTATTTTCGTTTTTCTGCACGCAGTAATTTTTTTTCCAGTTCCTGTAAACGATGCAGCGCTTTTACTTTTAATGCTTCCACATGCCGGGATAATGTGGAATCAACAACTGCTGTTTTTTGCTTTAGCTGCTCGTAAAATGTTTCGGCTTCACTAAAACTTCCGTTCAACTTCACCGGGTTGGCGGTGATGCGATGTACAAACCTGTTGAGTAATTCATCTTCACCCAAAAAGAAATCACCTGCTGTAAAACCAAGTTGCTGAATCTTATCGATCCAGTGCTGCTTAGTTAACAGAAAGGAATTACGCAACACCAATACGGGATAAGGAACGTTGTGATGAGCAAATACATTCTTCAGCTCCAGCCAATACGCCAACTCTCCACCACCACCAATAAATGCAATGTTGGGTAGTATAGTATCCTGGTACAAACCACGCAGAATCACATTTGGACTGAAACGTTCGGGATGCTCCTTCAACTCTTTCAGCATCTCCTCTTTCGTAAATTTAATCGTTGTGTTGGCAACAGCAAAACCATCGCCATCTGCTTCGATACGTTCACGCAGGTCCTCATCAAAATAAAATAAGTTGATCTCCCTGCCGCCTGCCTGTACTTTGTATTGCTGCTGCTCAAGTGCTGCTATCGTATTGGCCACATGCCTGGATGAAGAACGATTGATCAACTCATCTTCAAATACGGGAATCATCTGCTGCTTCAGATCTTTCGCATCAGCATTAATAACGATCAAACCAAAACGCTCAAACAAAAAGTGTACAAATAAAAAAGTTGCGTCCTGTATGCTTGTTTTTTCTTTGTACGATGAAAGTAATGCATCTACAATTTCTTTGCCATACGGCTCCACCAATAACTGTCCGCTGACAGCATGAATGAGCTGGGTGATGTTTTTATCAATGATCATTCTTCCGAACGCACCATTCTGCCGGGTAGCCCATTGGTATTTTACACCGTTCACAGTTGTATTACTGAGTTCTTCAAAGTCCGCATCCTCACTACCCATGTAATACACGGGCACAAAATTATATTGCGTTAATTCCTGTTTTAATGTATCGGCCAGTTTGATTGCATGCAGGATCTTATAAATAAAATAAAGCGGGCCGGTAAATAAATTGGGCTGATGCGCTGTTGTAACGGTGAATGTAGTTTCCTGTAACAGCAGATCGATGTTGCGGTTCACTGCTGCCGATTCGCTGGCTGCACTGTATTGCTGTTTCAAATGATCAACCAATACTGTACGGTTGGTCTTGAACGCAGAACGCCCGGCAATCGCCTGCTTAATACCCTCCAGGTTTGGACGATATTTATAAAACGGCTTTAACGCCGCTGCATCGTCGAGATAATCCAATACAATAGTTGAAAAAGCAGCCGTGTTACGGTAAGTGATCCGTTGCGATGTACAGTCCATACGTTTTGTAAAATTAGGAACATCCGAACGGTTACCAACAACCGCCCGACAAGTTTTCACATACCTTTATTTAAGTTCGTAGGCTACCACCGAGTTTTTCCAGAAAGTGGGAATATATACGATTCGTTTCGCAGCATCGTAACCAATATCAGCCGAATTGATCTTTTGTGGCCTTCCATCAAGCAGCACTTCTTTGGTTCCATCTGCATTCACATAATAAACCACACCGCCCCATGTTGATACGAGGAAATCGCCGCCGCTCACATTCTCAATACCATCTGTGCCACCTTCCATTCCTTCGGCCAGTTTGGTAAGTGAGCCATCATTTTCCATTCGGTACATACTGCCTGCATCCAACACATACAAACTGCCCTTGTGTTTTAAGATACCATTCGGTCCTTTTAATTTTGAACTGTCGAGCAGCAATGAAGGTTTACTGTCTTTTATTTCATACACACGTCTTGCACGTGAATCGGTTACATAAACAGTTCCATTTTCATCAGCCGATACATCATTTAACCCCCCGGCACCTTCAACTACTATGCGTTGAATAACAGTTCCGGTAGTAATATCGATCACCACTAATTCAGTAAGATCGGCAACATATAATTTGTTTTTGTGCAAGCCCATTCCTTTGGGTGCCTGCAAACCACTTACCCAATCCACAGCAATGATTTTTCCATCCAAACCTACCTTACCAATGGAACCTTTACCATCACGTTCCCATGGTTGTCCGTCAATATTTGTGACATACAATACGTTGTTCTTTCCATCAAACAAAACCGATTCCGGAACTTTCAACGTTGTATCTGTTTCCCACAGTTTTACCAGTTGATGTTGTGCAGTTGCTGATAACAGAAAAGTGATAAACAATAGAAATAATGTAAGCTTTTTCATGTTCCGATACTGTGTTGATGAAGATTGATTTGCAGAATGCACAGCAAATTACGAAAATCGTTGAGGATCGTAAGGCTTAATATCAACACTGGTGGTTTCACCGTTGGCAATTTCTGCCACCAGCTTTCCTGTACCTGCGCCAAGACTTAACCCAACCATGGCATGACCAGTTGCAACAATTACATTCTTCTTTACACGACCGATATACGGCAATCCATCAGCAGAACAAGGGCGGTACCCATACCAGATATCTTTTTCAGCCGGCATCGGTATTTTAAATTCCGGTAAATAACGCTCCACTGCATCCAGAATACCAGCCACCCGTTTGATACGTGGCGGAGTATTGATTGACGTGATCTCCATCGTGCCACCAAAGCGGATTTTATTTCCATCCATTGGTGTAATGGCTACACGGCCTTCCTGCAACACAGCCGGATAATTTAATTTGAATTGTGAATTTTCTAAGGTAACCGAATAACCACGACCGGGCATCAACGGTAAATTCAAACCAACCAGTGAAGCAATTTCTCTCGACCAGGAACCGGTTGCAATCACAACCATATCTGCATCATACTGTTGTTGTTTTGTTTTTACTAATCTGATTTGCTGACCATCCATTTCAAAACCTGTTACCTCTGCGTTTGAAAGCAACTGCACTCCTGATTGCTTTAAAATCGTCAGCAATCCTTTCATCAACTTTTGCGGATACAGATGTGCATCGCATTTAAAATACAATGCACCTCGAATATTGAGTTGCACATGCGGTTCCATTGCCTGTACTTCTGCCGCAGATAATATCACTGCATCAAGACCTAACTTCTTTGCATCTTCAACAGCATGATGCGAGTGTTCTTCCTTTTCTGTTGTTTG
>CAYMSG010000402.1:0-3701 GCA_964392955.1 uncultured Chitinophagaceae bacterium
GAAGGAGAAGATTATGGCTATGCAGCTTTTGTTAAAACGGTAGATACGGTAATTGTGGGCAAGAGTACCTACGATAAAGTTTTATCAATGGGTTACCCGTTTCCGCATGCAGATAAAGAATCGTATATCATTACCCGGAGCGAACGGCCTGCAGAAGGTAACATTACGTTTTATACGGGTGATGTAGCAGCTTTGGTAAGCGACCTGAAAACAAAACCAGGGCAAACGATCTTTATTGACGGAGGCGCTTATGTAGTGAATCTTTTGTTGCAGCACCAGTTGATCGATGAAATGTATCTTTCAATTATTCCGGTAATGCTGGGCAGCGGTATAGGTTTATTCAAGCAAGGAAATCCATTACAAGCAGCAGCGCTTCAATCAGTCAAGCAGTTTGATACCGGTCTTGTTCAGTTACATTATCAATTTACAGGTAAATGAGTTTTCGCTTGGAATAAGTTTCACATGTTCATGTGGTGAAACTACAGTTTCATCTGACTTACATTTGGTGAAAACCTTGTCATGAAACAGATTCTGTATTTTCTTTTCTTCATCCTTGCTGGATCAACTGCAGTGGCGCAGATCAGCAAACAACAAAAATCAGCAGCTATTGACAGTGTCGTGAAGTTGATGAACGAACGCTATATTTTTCCTGAAACAGCCAAGCAGATAGAAGTATATCTCCGTAAACAGCAATCAAAAAAAGTGTACGATACTATTACACGTGGGGATGTGTTTGCTGCAGCTCTCACAACCGATATCCGCAGCATTTGTAACGATAAACATGTGACCATCCGGTATAATCCAACAGCCACACCTGTAAACCGTGATGCATTTATGCAGATATCGGAAGCAGAGCGAACAGAATATACAGAATGGTTACGATTGGAAAATTATGGCGTTCGTAAGATCGACATACTGAAAGGAAATATTGGTTACATCGATTTTAAATTTCTTTGCGGAACGGAATATGCCGGTGATTTTTATGCAGCGATGATGAATTATATCAACCACACCGATGCACTCATTATCGACTTCCGGAAATGTGGCGGTGCCATGAGTGATAATGTGATCTCGTTTCTGTGCAGTTACTTGTTTGCTGATAAAACACACTTGAATGATCTCTACTGGCGGGAACGGAATTTTACACAGCAAACATGGACACAGGTAGTAGTGCCCGGAAAAAAATATCTCAACAAACCCGTATATATATTAACCAGTGGTGGTACATTTTCAGGAGCAGAAGAAATGGCGTATGATCTTAAAAACCTAAAACGTGCAACCATTATTGGTGAAGTAACCGGTGGCGGTGCCAACCCTGGCGGCAATGTAGCTTTGACGGAACACTTCAATATGTTTTTACCAGTGGGCAAAGCAATCAATCCCATCACCAAAACAAATTGGGAAGGGGTGGGGGTACAACCGGATACTGTTACAAGCTCTAAGATGGCGTTGAACAAAGCACATCTTACAGCAATGAAGCATGGTATTGCAAACACAACGAATCCATTGTGGAAAGAGGAACTGAAACGATTAGTAACCGAAGTTGAAAGTGAAGTGCCTGTATTGGTGAATGTGGAGTTCAGACTCAAAGGTTTCCCGAACGCAAAGCTGGTAACAGTGGCAGGCAGTTTCAATGACTGGTCGCCCACCTCTGTAAAAATGAAACGGGACGGCGAGGAGTGGATTGTGCAAACTGTTGCAGAGCCGGGTAAACACATGTATAAATTTATTGTTGATGGCAACTGGATACTCGACCCAGCTAATAAAGAAACAGGTATGGAAAACGGTTATTCAAATTCAGTGATCATTGTAAAATGATGAAACGTATTTCACATATATATGTGATTGAATGGGAAGAAAAGTTATTGCATATTTGATGCGTCATAATTAATAGATAATTTACAATTGTTAACAGAACACACCTTGGCCCGCTTTACAGCGGGTCTTTTTTTATTTCACATATTTATGCGGTTGTAGTGCAACGTTAGTGATAGCATCTTTGTCAAGTCATAAATCATTAAACCTTATCATTATTATGAAGTTCAATTTCAAATCAGCAGCACTGCTGCTCGGCCTTATTGTAAGCACCACATTCATTTTCAGCTCATGTAAAAAAACGAACGATGAGCCGGAACAAAGTACACGCCTCAAAACAGTTGTATCGCCTGACAATGAAGTAACATTCACGTACAATCCCAACGGAACGATTAAAACAGCAGCTGTCAAAAACAGTTTTTCTACTTCCGGCGATTTGATCACCTATCAATTGTCGTACAATGCGGCGGGTAAGATCAGCGAAATCACTTCCGATGAAGATGTTCGCATTGTGCCCATCTATACAAATGGGGTATTAGCTGAAGCTTCTTTTGAAACGATCAATGGTGTTGAGTTGTTTGTTACCACGTACGAGTATGTAAACGGGCGGTTATTTACAGCTGAAATCGAAACAGCGGCCGGACAACCGTGGACCAAATTTATGTTTCAGTACAATGCCGGTGGTAATGTTTCAAGAACCGAAACGTATTTAGCGAATCCGTTACAGGGTAATCAACTTGAATTTGCAGGTTCTGTTACTTATACATATGATGATAAACTGAATCCACTACATGCTGCGAAAGATTTGCTGCATTTGCTGTGGATACCATCATCTCCTAACAATGCACTTACTGAAATTCATAAAGATGAAAACAATGAATTGGAAGAAACGGTGAACTATACCTATCAATATAATAAAAACAAAACACAAAAATCAGCCGTTATTCAATCAACAGCTGTAGGTGAAAATCCTGTAAATTCAAATTTGACATTTACTTATTTCTGAATTTAATTACAAACGCATCTGACAGTTGAACAATGTGTCCGATGCTTTTCTCTAAAGCTGTTTAGTTTTTAAAGCATACATGCAGTTGGTTTCCGCCCGGGTATTCTTACCCGGGTTTTTTATTGTTGAAAATGAATTGATACAACCGATGCATTTTTCACAACATATCTTGCCGATTGTGAGGCAAATGAACTGCCGTAATAAAATTCTGCTTTCCGCTTCTTCCCGTTTTGTAATGTCAGCATTGCTGAATATGAATTTGCTGGAGCTGCTTCGCATGCTGTTGCTTGTTTTAATTGAAAAAATTGCATAGAAGCTCCGTTCTGCGATGCAAGAACAGCAACCGATCCTGCAAATGGAAACTGCAGCAATGCCTTTGCATTTCCCGGCAGATAAAAACCACTTTGTAAAATGGAGCGGGCTGTAAAGTTGCCGTTACCGTCACCTTGCAATAACAAACCGTTTGAAGCATCGATACGGCCAACGGTTGGGTGCATACTGTATTCATTACCGCTGAGCAGAATATCCGGATTGCCATCAGCATTGTAATCATCCACTACCATTCCATACACGGGGCTCCATTGAGCTGCTGCAGGAAGTGGATGAAGTACAAAATCAAAATTGCCTTTGTTCTCGATCCATATAGAATGAAATTCGGTTGCAGCTGATTTGATTTCACCTTCACGGTTAAATGGTTTCAACAGTTGATCCATATCGGTTTTTGCGTAAGCAGCAAACTGTGGAAATTGTTTTTTTATCGAGGGGATTTCTTCTGCCAGTTGGTCACGGTATGCAACCGGGAATGCCTGCATGGTTGCGTGTAATGTGGCCGGTTTCCAGGTGCTGAGCAACAGGTCCCAACGTTGATTGCCATCATAAT
>CAYMSG010000403.1:0-3699 GCA_964392955.1 uncultured Chitinophagaceae bacterium
CACAACTTTTCAACATCGAAAAACCCATCATTCTAGCCGGAATGATCTGGGCCAGCGGATGGCGTTTAGCCAGTGCCGTAAGCAATGCAGGTGGGTTGGGAATGATTGGCAGCGGAAGTATGTACCCCGAAGTATTACGTGAGCATATTCAAAAATGCAAAGCTGCCACAACAAAACCGTTTGCAGTAAATGTGCCGTTATTGTATCCTGACATTGATCAACTTATTGACATTATAATAAAAGAAGGCGTCAAGATTGTTTTCACCAGTGCAGGGAATCCCAAAACATGGACATCGAAGTTGAAAGCAAACGGAATAATCGTTGTGCATGTAGTAAGCAGCAGCAAGTTTGCATTGAAAGCACAGGAGGCAGGTTGCGATGCAGTAGTGGCTGAGGGATTTGAAGCAGGTGGGCATAACGGAAGGGAGGAAACAACCAGTATGGTGTTGATTCCGGCTGTGAAAAAAGCCATTCATATTCCTTTGATTGCGGCAGGCGGTATTGCAACCGGGCGACAGATGCTGGCAGCAATGGTGTTGGGTGCCGAAGGGGTACAGGTCGGCAGTCGTTATGTTGCAAGCAATGAAGCAAGCAGTCATCTCAATTTTAAACAGGCTGTCATCAATACCAATGAAGGCGATACAGTGCTTACACTAAAACAACTGGCACCGGTACGGTTGATAAAAAATGAATTCTACAAGCAAATACAGGAAGCGGAGCAACGTGGAGCTTCGAAGGAAGAAATGCAGCAGTTGCTGGGAAGAGCCCGGGCCAAAAGGGGCATGTTTGAAGGCAATATGGAAGAAGGCGAGTTGGAAATCGGACAGGTGAGCGCCTTGCTTGACGAAATTTTACCGGCTGCCACCATTACTGAAAATCTTTGGAGCGAATTTCTGGAAGCATGCAACAATCCACTCGGAAATAATACTTTAGTATAAAGTTTTTCTTATTTCTTTTACGATTTAATTCGTAGATTTGATATTGAAACCTTATTTCAGAACAATTTAACAGGTTTGGTTGTCATAAATCAACCAAACAAACTGTTATAGTTCTGTAACTTTAACCTCTTATCATCGTAAAACAATTGTTATGAAGAAATTAATTCTCGCTTCACTGCTCATGACAGGTGTTTCAGTTAGTGCGTATGCCAGTGCCGATAAAGGAACCGAAACAGGTTCTGTTCAAGGTGTAATACTTGATGCGGAAACAAAAAAGCCGGTAGCTAATGCTACGTTTAATGCTTCCATTAAAAAAGTATCGTTCTCAAAAGACATTGTTACCGATGCCAATGGTGGGTTTAAATTAAATAATGTTCCTATTGGTGAGCACACCATCGTAATTGATAAGGTTGGGTATCGTGCTGCTAAAAAAGAAGCGATTCTTGTAAAAGAAGGCATTATTCTCAAAATTGAATTTGAAGTAATTCCGGCAGAAGAAGAAATTCACCAGCCAGTTATTGCGCCTATTACAATTCATTCTTTCTGATTTTTAAAGTATAAAAAAAAGTCCCATGATCATGATCAGGGGACTTTTTTTATGTCGATACTTTTTTTCGTTTATGATTTCCGGAAAGCCCATTTGGCCATTTCCTTCAAGGTTACTTTTTTTCCATAGAGCAGAATACCTGTACGGTAAATTTTTGCACTCATCCAGGTTGTAAATAAAAATCCAATGATGAGTGAGATCATAGATAAACCAAGTTGCCACCAAGGTACTCCAAAGGGAATGCGGGCCATCATTACAATCGGTGATGTGAATGGTATGATGCTTCCCCACACGGCCAATGAGCCGGAAGGGTTTTGCACTGCATTCATCATAATGAAGATTCCGAGAATAATCGGCATGGTAATGGGCAGCATCAGCGATTGTGCTTCCTGCGGATCTTCATTTACAACACTGCCAACGGCAGCAAATAAGGAAGCGTAGAACAAGTAACCAAACAGGAAATAGAAAATAAAGCAGGGAATGATCAATGCCCAGTTTGCGCTGAACACGGTTGTTTTTGCCTGCAATACTTTCAATGCCATCGTGTTGTTTTGCGCCATGCCCGGCATTGATTCATTCATCTTTTGTGCTTGCTCCAATGCTTCAGGTCCAATAAGTACACTGCTGAGTGAGGAAAGAATAAAAATGAGAATGATCCATAAAAAAAGTTGAGTTAAACCAACGGCAGCGATCCCAATAATTTTCCCCAGCATTAACTGGAATGGTTTTACACTGCTCACCATTACTTCTGCAATGCGGTTTGTTTTTTCTTCCATTACGCCACGCATTACAGCAGCGCCGTAAATGAACAGTACAATGTAAATGATAAATCCGCTTGCATAACCTATTGCCAGAGCAAGCATTTTGTTATCTTCTTTTATCTCTTCGCCTTTAACCTGATACGATCGGTAGTTGAGTGATGAAGAATTTTTACTTTGTTCTTTGATCGAATCCAATGTGTTTCTTGTAACACCTTTCTCCATCAGCAAACGATCTTCGTTGATTTTCTGAATTTGATTCTTGATCGCTTCATCTGTAGCAAGTCCCAATTGTTTTTCGGTATAAAGCCGAACGGAATCCGGTGTTTGCCGGTTGGCAGAGTAAACGATCAGGATGCCTTCAAAGCCTTTGTCTTTGTAATTCGTCCGGGTTGCATCATCGGCATAACCAAATGTTACAGCCGAACCGTCTTTGAAATTATTTTTATACAATCCGCTTTGATCGTTTACAGCTATTTTTCGTTGTTCGGTTCCGTTTGCTCCAATAAATGCACCGCCAAAAATGAGTGCAAAAATGAGCAGGGGAAACAAGAAGGTCGAAAGCAAAAATGTTTTGTTTCGTACCCTTGTTACGTATTCCCGTTTTATAATGATCCAGATCTTATTCATATACAATAATATTAAGCAGTAACAGTTTGAAATTGACGTGCAGTTGGCGTTCCTTCCACCAGGCGAATAAAGATTTCGTTCAATGAGGGAAGAATTTCGTGGTAAGCAACGATCACACTTTTTTGATTAATGAAGTGCAACAGTATATCGTTCGACTGGTAACCTTCATTGATCTTGAGTGTAAGATTGTTCCCTTTTTGTTCGGTAATGCTGAACGAAGGGTGCTCCAGGTTCACAGGTAATTGTTCAACCTCGGCTTTGAATATGTGTTGCTTGAACTGCTGTTTGATTTCTTTTACGCTTCCGTCAAGAATTTTTTCTCCTTTATTTACCAGTACAATGTGGTCGCAGATTTCTTCCACCTGTTCCATACGGTGGGTACTGAAGATGATGGTGGTTCCTTTTTGTGCCAGGTTAAATATTTCATCTTTAATCAGATTGCTGTTCACCGGGTCCAATCCACTGAACGGCTCATCAAGGATCACCAGCTTGGGTTCATGCAGTACGGTGGTTACAAATTGGAGTTTTTGTCCCATCCCTTTAGAAAGATCTTCTACTTTTTTGTTCCACCAGCTTCCCATTTCAAATTTTTCGAACCATGTCTTCACATTCGCAAAAGCTTCTTGTTTGTTCATGCCCTTTAACTGTGCCAGGTACATGGCCTGTTCGCCCACTTTCATTTTTTTATACAACCCACGTTCTTCGGGCATATAACCAATATTAATCACATCTTCCACCGGGTTGAATTTTTTGCCGTTCAGTTGAATGGATCCCGCATCGGGATAAAAAATACCGGTGATCATACGGATCAATGTGGTTTTACCTG
>CAYMSG010000404.1:0-3696 GCA_964392955.1 uncultured Chitinophagaceae bacterium
GGCGGCATCTATTGTATTGGGCATTTCATATAGCTATTTGGGCAGCCTTTTGGATAGTTATAGGATCGCCGGGAACCTATGCCCGTTATTTATTGAATATGACAATGTGGGTACCGGTGTTTATTTTTTTCAGTTATCCGCTTGTATATGGTGCAATACCGTATTTGTTGTTAAAAGGAAAAGTCGTGCAGTTTTTTCTTATTATACTTACCTGGGGAGCAGCCGGTTTGTACATTGATGTTGCATACCGGAATTTTATTTTTATACCGATACAGGAAGCAATGGGTCTCGATAATATTTTACCAAGAGGTCCTTTGCCTTTTTGTTATTTGTGCATGACCACTTCTGCAGCCAGCCCTATGATCATCAAGTTTTTCAAATTATGGACCATCAAGCAACGTGAATGGACAAAAGAGCAGCAGGAAAAAACGATTGCTGAACTGCAACTGCTGAAAGCACAGGTGCATCCGCATTTTCTGTTCAACACGTTAAAGAATATCTATTCATTTGCAACGAACGGTTCTCCTCAAACATCGGGTCTTATTTTAAAACTTTCATCGTTGTTGAGTTATATGCTGTACGATTGTAAAACAGAAGAAGTGCGTCTTGAAAAAGAAATAGAGATCATGAAAAATTATATTGATCTGGAAAAGGAACGGTATAACAACAGAGTAGAGGTATCGTGGCGAATAGAAGGCGAAGTGAATGATAAACTGATTGCACCGTTGTTATTACTCCCGTTTTTGGAAAATGCATTTAAGCATGGTGTTACTGAACAAATTGAAAAACCCTGGCTGGGAGTTGACCTGTCAGTTAAAAACGGAATGCTTCGTTGTAAGATCGCAAACAGTAAAAGCGAACTCATCAGTATGAATGAGATTGGTGCAGGTATTGAGAATGTAAAGAAACGGCTTGCGTTTCTTTATCCGGGTACACATGAATTGAAGATAAATGATGAAGGTGATTTTTTTGTTGTGTCGATGCATATTCAATTGGTTGCTGATGCCCCGGTTTATGTTTTTGCGAAAGATCAGGCTGCATTACACCGGGTTGTACCCGCATAGAATTCTTGTTGACCTTATTCCAACAGGTTGATTGTTTTGCTGAAAATTGTTCAGTAGAAATCAAATAAGAAAAAGACATGAATGAATTTGTAAAGAAGATAAATGCATTTCTCTACAATGATTTTATTTTTTCACCCCGTTACCGGGTGTGGAGGCATTTGATCTACTGGTCGTTTCATGTTTTTATTTGGGCTGTGTTTTGGTTGATCATGGGTTCTCCTGCTTCATTCGGCAGGAATGTATTCAATATGGCGTTGTGGGTGCCGGTGTTTATTTTGTTTGGCTATCCGTTGGTGTATATAGCTGTTCCGCATTTGCTGCTTAAAGGAAGGGTATGGCAATTTTTTCTGTTGATCATAGCGTGGGGAGGAGTTGGGCTTTATATCAATTCTGCTTTTCGTACATACCTCTATATTCCGTTGCAACAGGCCATTGGATTTGAGTATATACCTGAGTCAGGTTTTCAGATACACAGCTATTTGTGTATGACTACTTCTGCAGCCAGCCCCATGATTATCAAATTTTTTAAGCTGTGGACCATCAAGCAGCGGGATTGGTTACGTGTTCAGCAAGAAAAAATAACGGCAGAGTTGCAGTTGTTGAAAGCGCAGGTGCATCCGCATTTTTTATTTAACACGTTGAATAATATTTATTCGTTCTCCCTCGATAATTCGCCTCAAACACCGGAGCTTATTCTAAAACTTTCTTCACTGCTCAGTTATATGCTACACGATTGTAAAACGGACGAAGTATTGTTGGAAAAGGAAGTAGAGATCATGAAAAATTATCTGGATCTTGAAAAAGAGCGCTACGGTAACAGAATTGAAATAGCTTGGAATGTGAGCGGCGATATGAACGGTAAATGTATTGCTCCTTTATTACTGTTGCCTTTTTTGGAAAATGCATTTAAGCATGGTGCATCCGAACAAATTGAAAAACCCTGGCTGGGAGTTGATATTTCAGTTAGTAATGATACACTGGTTTGTAAAATTGTGAACAGTAAAAACGAATATGTACAACAACGTGAAAATGGCATCGGAATACAGAACGTAAAAAAGCGGTTGGAACTTCTGTATCAAAACAAGCATGAACTTGAAATAACCGATGAAGGGACTTTATTTCGTGTATCGATGCGGGTTGTTTTATCAGATATCGTGCCGGCAACCGTAACAATCAATTCTCCTCTTGTACTGAATCAAAACATGCAACATGAAACTCCGGTGCCTGCTTATAGATGATGAACCCCCGGCATTAAAAGTGTTGGCAAGATATATCTCTTCCATCAACGGGCTGGAGATTGCAGGCCAATGCAGAAATGCGATTGAAGCACTCGATATCCTGCATCAAAAAACCGTGGATGTAATTTTCCTCGATATAAAAATGCCCCGCATTCTTGGCACTGAATTTTTAAAAAACCTGTCGCACCCTCCCAAAGTAATTTTTGTAACTGCTTACAGGGAATATGCAGTTGATGGGTTTGAGCTGGATGCAGTTGATTACCTGGTAAAGCCGGTTTCATTCGAACGGTTTTTCAAAGCCATTACAAAACTCAATCGTTTAATGGGACAGGAAACGGCTGCAATTGCAACCAATGAAACTGCGAACACAGCAGCGTTTGTGTACCTGAAGGTAGACAAGGATATGAAGAAGATCTTTGTGAGCGATATCGAATACATTGAAAGCTGGAAAGATTATGTGATGGTATTCCTCAACGGGGGAAAACATTTTTTAGTGAAGCAATCCATTACCGCACTGGAAAATCTTTTATCGGAGCACTTGTTTATACGCATTCACCGGTCGTACATGGTTTCGTTAAGTAAGATAACTGCTTACAATGGACTTGCCGTGCAGTTAGAGTCAAAAGAAATACCCATCGGCCGTTTGTATAAGCAGGCAGTGCTGGAAAAATTACAAGAACAGTAAACCCTGTTATTCGTTGAAGATGATCAGCGTAATTTCTTCTTCATCAGATAGTGCGGAATGCCAAGTTGAATAAATTCTTCCCCATCTACTTTGTAGCCCTGTTTTTCAAAAAACTCAAGCGCCACTTTTCGGGCATTCAGTTGAATTGTACGGAAACCCCTGTCTCGTGCAATGTTCTCAGCAAAGTTCATGAGCGATGCACCAATGCCTTTTCCCTGCAAATTATTCTGCACTGCCAATTGCCGAAGCTTTACATGTTGATTGTCCATAGCCGTTAAAAAACAGCAGCCCAGCATTTTTTCTTCTTCAAATGCGGCGATCAGGATGTCGTTCTTTTCCTGTTCCAACTCTTCGGGAGTGAATTGCAGGCCAAGCGGTTTCCGTAAAATCTCGTACCGGAGGGCGAGCATTTGACGGTATTCAGCAGTTCCAAAGTCGATTTGTTTCAGCGCCATATGTAAGTTTATGCAGGATGGACAAGTTACATTTTTTTAAGTAAAAACAAACAGTTGTACATACCGCTCTATCAGCTAATACATAAACAGTTCGTGAAGGTTTTTTAGAAATGCCTGGAAACAGCCATATAACTTTTTGAAATTGAATAGCTTAAGACAATTTTACCAGAACGCTTGTGAATTGCTTAAAAACTCTATTTTTGCAACCTGTAACCAAATTATTACGACAATGTCAGACATCGCAGCAAGAGTAA
>CAYMSG010000405.1:0-3685 GCA_964392955.1 uncultured Chitinophagaceae bacterium
AATCGAGAGTTTACAGTTCTTAGTTGCTTAAAGTATAGAGAACAGAGTCTTAATATAATAATTAGTTGCTGAGCAATAAACTATTGGCCACTTTAAAACTCACGACTATTTCTTTCTTGCCTTTTAATTGCAGTGTAAAAGTCTGATCATATTCTTCAATGCCTTTAATCTTAATTGAATCACCCAGTGATACTCCTGTTTTGTCCAGGTAGTTCAGAAAAGCTGCAGAATGATCGGTTACACCAGTAAAGGTTCCTTTATCGCCATCTTTAAGCGTAGAAAGCAACACTGATTTTGATTTAGGTAAAACCCCATTTGCATCAGGTATCGGATCACCATGCGGATCTGCCTTGGGATAGCCTAAATAGGCATCCAGTTTATTTACCAATGCTTCGCTGTGGATATGCTCAAGTTGTTCGGCCAGGTCATGAACTTCATCCCAGCGAAAACCCAATTTATCAACCAGGAACACTTCCCAAAGACGATGGTTGCGTATAATGCCCACAGCTACTTGTTTCCCTTTTTCTGTTAACTTAAAGCCTTTGGACTTCTGATAGGTCACTAATTTTTTTCCAGCCATCCTTTTAAGCATGTCGGTTACTGAGGGGGCATGTACGCCCATGACTTGGGCAAGAGCAGAAGTAGCAACCACTTCACCATTGGTTTCCTGTAACTTATAAATGGCTTTGAGATAATTTTCTTCAGTAAATGAGTGCACGGGTTTGAATTATTTACGTGAAGGTAGTAAAACGAATATAAAAGTTTAATTAGATTAGCCTAATTTTACTTTTATATTAATCTAATTATCTACTTTTACCCGTCTTTCAAACGATATGAAAAAAATAAAGGTCTTAACTGTTATTATCCTGGTCATAATTGCTGTCGTGGCCTGCGAGAAAATACTCCCGCAAGCACCACCTGACGATGAACTCCTTGATGGGCCTTTAGAGGGACTTAATTATGAGCAGAACCGGCGGTTCCTTGCGGGTGATGTGGCCTTTAATGACGAAGTATTCACTTCTCAAACTGGTTTAGGTTCCATCTTCGTGGCTACCAGCTGTGGTAGTTGTCATGCAGGTGATGGCAAAGGACATCCTTTCACTACATTGACAAGATTTGGACAGATTGATAGCACCGGCAACCAGTTCCTGCATTTAGGCGGACCGCAATTACAAAACAGGGCTTTGCCAGGTTATACATCAGAGCAAATACCGGCAGGAGCCACTTTCTCAAAATTCACGCCACCTGCCAATACCGGTTTAGGTTTTCTGGAATTGGTTTCCGATGCTGATATTTTAGCAATGGCAGATCCTGCCGATGCAAATGGAGATGGAATTTCTGGTGTACCGAACTGGATAACTCTGCCATCATTTATTGATCCTAATCCAAATGCTATAACTCAAAATGGAAAATATATTCATCGTTTTGGTAAAAAAGCAGCAGCCCATAACTTATTACATCAAACTGTAAACGCCTACAACCAGGATATTGGTATCACTTCTACTTTTCAACCAAAAGATGTTTATTCAGGATTGAATATTGACCCCGAAGTTTCTGACTTAACAATCCACAATGTTGTTTTTTACCTGCAAACATTGAAAGCACCCATTCAAAGAAATCAAAATGATGCTGAAGTAATGCAGGGAAAGAACTTATTTATTCAAGCTGGTTGTGAAAGCTGTCACAAGCAAACATTGAAAACCGGGTTTTCAACAGTTGCAGCCTTATCTAACAAAACATTTCATCCTTACACCGATTTACTACTGCATGATATGGGACCAGGTTTGGATGATGGTTATACGGAAGGCAATGCCAAAACATTTGAATGGAGAACTCCACCACTTTGGGGATTGGGGTTATCTCCTAATTCACAAGGAGGGCAATACTTTTTGCTGCACGACGGAAGAGCAAAGAGTATTGAAGAAGCTATTCAATTACATGGTGGAGAAGCCCAACAAAGCAAAGTAAGATTTCAGCAACTTTCAGTGCAGGATAAAAACAACCTGATAAAATTTTTGAAATCGTTGTAGTACCAAAACAAATATGAATAGAAAAGAATTTTTAGTAAAATCTTGTGCCGCCTGTATTGGTGTAACTGCCTTATCAACCATGGTTAGCTCCTGTGCCGCTACACAATTCGCCAATGGAAAACTGACCAAAGACGGAATACTGATTGATGTAAATGAGTTTGCGTTAAAAGATAAAGACAAATACCGGTTGTATATCGTTATTCGAAACGAAGAATTACTTTTTCCGATCTGTGTGTACAGGTTCAGTGATACTGATTATACCGCTATTTGGATGCAGTGTGCCCACCAGGGAGCAGAACTGAATGTAGCAGGTGACTATCTCCAATGCCCTGCGCATGGAAGCGAATATAGCAACCGTGGTAAAGTAACCAACGGCCCTGCGGACAGAGATCTGAGGACATTTCCCGTAACGCTTAACAACAACCAAATCTTTATTGATTTAAGAAAAGCATGAGAAAAATAATACTAAGCATTCTATCCGTTTTCATTTCATCTGTTGTCGTTGCTCAGATAGACCCGGCATTATTAAGAAGAACTGCAAAGGATACATCGGGATTGTTACTTAACATGGATGCGGTATACAACCGTCCCTTTCTTCAGTTAGGCAAACTGCCTGTTGCGTTGGGTGGATATGCAGAAGCCAATTACCAGTATTTACAGGAAGACGGCATCTCTGAAGGGCATCAGTTTCAAATGCGGCGATTGACTTTGTTTGTATCCTCATCAATTTCTAAACGAATAAAATTTCTTAGCGAGATAGAGTTTGAAGACGGGACAAAGGAAATCAATATTGAATTTGCTTCAGTTGATTTTGAGTTTGCTCCTCTGTTGAATATGAGAGGTGGTGTTGTAATGAATCCCATCGGCGCATTCAATCAAAATCATGACGGCCCTAAATGGGAATTTGTTGACCGTCCTATCTCGGCCACTCAAATGCTTCCGGCTACCTGGAGCAATGTAGGCTTTGGTGTGTTTGGGAAAAGATATACCAAAGATTGGGTGTATGCGTATGAGGCCTACCTAACCAATGGTTTTGATGATAAAATCATTGACAATGCAGAAAACAAAACATTTCTCCCGGCAAGCAAGGAAAATAAAGACAGGTTTGAAGAAAGTTTTAATGGCAGCCCATTGTTCACCGGTAAAGTTGCTGTAAGAAACAGAAAGATTGGTGAATTAGGATTGTCATACATGGGTGGTATTTACAATAAATATGAAGATGATGGATTGGAGCTGGATAAAAAGCGAAGAGTGAATGTATATGCAATAGACTTTAGCACGACGCTTCCAAAGCTCAATACGTATATCAATGCTGAATGGGCATGGGTAAATGTGAATATTCCTGAAACTTATACTGAACAATTTGGCAGAAAACAACAAGGAGGGTTTATTGATTTTGTGCAACCTGTTATTAAGAAACCTGTGTTTGGCTTTGAAAAGTCAGTTATCAATGCAGCCTTGCGCCTTGAATATGTGGATTGGAATAAAGGAAAGTTCAAGTCCACAGGTGATAATATCAGTGACGACGTATTTTCCATTGTTCCTGCCATTAGCTGGCGACCCACTGCACAAACAGTGATTCGGATGAACTACCGTTACAACTGGCATATAGATATTTTGGGCAACCCACCGGCCAAGCTGGCAGGATTTCAGTT
>CAYMSG010000406.1:0-3669 GCA_964392955.1 uncultured Chitinophagaceae bacterium
CTGCTTACCAGCTTACGATCGATTTTGGTCCACTTGGCATCAAACGTTCATCGGCACAGATCACCCATCATTACAACAAAGAAGAATTGATCGGTAAGCAGGTGGTGGCAGTGCTCAATTTTCCTGTAAAACAGATCGCTACTTTTTTCAGTGAGTGTTTGGTGTTGGGGGTATATGATACAGAAGGACAAGTTGTATTACTGAAACCCGATAAAGAAGTACAAAACGGAGGTAAAATTGGCTGATGCATTGATCCATACCGCTCTCTATCATTCGCCGCTTGGCATGATGTTGTTGCAGGCAGAAGGAGAACAACTCACTGTTGCCGGTTTTCAGGACGAAGCTGCGGTTACTGCAACAGAAGCAACTTCATCACTGGTGTTACAAAAAACAATTGTTCAACTGGACGAATATTTTGCAGGCACCCGACAACAATTTGATCTTCCTTTACATCCGGCCGGTACAGCCTTTCAACAAAAAGTATGGCAGCAATTAATACAGATCCCGTTTGGTGAAACCATTACCTATCTGCACATGGCCAAGCGTTTGGGAAATGTAAAAAGCATAAGGGCTGCCGCATCAGCCAATGGAAAAAATCCACTGGCCATTCTTATTCCCTGTCATCGTGTTGTGGGAGCCGATGGAAAATTAACCGGCTATGCAGGAGGATTGCATCGCAAGCAATGGTTGCTGGAACATGAAGCAAAGATGGCGGGCAAACAATCGATCTTGTTTTAATTACTTCATATCATCACTTGTAAACGAAAGGGGTAATAACATTCCTGCGTCGGGTATGATAAATACTTTACCATTCATGCCCCCAAGTATTAAACGGATCGGCACATTTGTTTTTTGGCGAAACTCCTGCAATGCCTGCCGACAAATACCACAGGGAGAAATGGGATGATTGCTTTCACCATTGTTGTTGTTGTAACTGATGGCAATGGTTTCGATGGGCATTTTGGGATAGAGCGATGAAACGGAAGCAAGCACCACACGTTCTGCACACAAACCTGCAGGGAACGATGCATTTTCCTGGTTACTGCCGGCAATGATTTCACCATTGCTGAGTTTGGCAACGGCACCTACCTGGAAGCGTGAGTAAGGAGCATAGGCATGTTGGGTAACTTCTCTTGCTTCATCCAGTAACCACTTGTCATCTTCTGTAAGATCATCAATGGTATCATAAACCTCGTATTCGAAATGTATTTCCTGTTTATTCATAGTACACTTGTTTTGACAAAAAATCCCCCGAACATGTCGGAGGATCCATCATAAAAGCTCGGTATCAAATATACGGTATTATTTGATTGAACGGAAAATCCGGTTCCAGCGTGGCCCTTTGTCCCAACTGAAGAAAATCAGCGATGCCTTCCCTACCACATGATCTTCCGGAACAAAACCCCAATACCGGCTGTCGAGTGAGTTATGCCGGTTATCGCCCATCAACCAGAAATAATCCAGTTTGAATGTGTAGCGGTCAGTAGCTTGTCCATTCACAAAGAATTTACCATCCTTCATTTCAAAATCGTTGCCTTCATACGTGCGAATCACACGCTCATAGCGGCTGTAAATGTCAGGTGTAAGCTGAATAGTGGTTCCTTTCTTCGGTATATAAAGCGGACCGTAGTTATCAATAGTCCACTTGGTGTAAACCGTATCGTTCGGGAATACATCAACACCACCAATTCCTCTTGTATCCCTGTCGAACGTATAATTGACGGGTGTAATCGATTCAACAAACGAAAGCTTGCTGAATATACCTACCTGTTCTTTGGTAAGAAAAATTTCATACAGGTTGTTACCGATGTCTCTCACTTCTCCTGCTTCGGATCGGATGCCATAAGTTTCTTCCAATGATGTATAATCCAACGGCTGACCTTTTGTTTTCAGCACATAGTTGGTTTCTGCAGCCGGCGGAATATCACCGATCTTACCATTGATAAAAATTACACCGTTCTTTATTTCAAGCGTATCGCCTGCAATGGCCACACAACGTTTGATAAAGTTTTCACGTTTATCAACCGGCCGGGTAATAATAATATCGCCATAGTTATCCCACACTCGCTGACGATCGCCGCCAAACTGCCGGATAGCTTCGTAGTAAGTTACTTTCGACCCGAAATTTTCTTCATCGTTAATAACTGTATCGCCTACCGGCAAATTAAATACCACTACATCATTTCGTTTTACCGGGCTTGCAAACCAACGACGGTAACCCAGCTTGATCCATTCGAGATATGATTTTGTTTTCGTTACCGGGAATGTATGATGCACCAAAGGAAATGCAAGGGGCGTATTGGGAACACGGGAACCATAAGCGGTTTTGCTTACAAACAAAAAGTCGTTCACCAGCAATGAACGTTCCATGGAAGGTGTAGGAATGACATATGCTTCAAACAAAAACATACGGATCAATCCGGCTGCAACTATTGCAAAAATGGCCGCATCAACCCACTCACGTATCGCTGATTTTTTATGACGGATTACCGAATCGGCTCCAAGGTATTTATCGGTTTGATTAAACCCGATATAAACAAAAAAAAGAAAGGGCAGCAATACGGTTAACGCATGCTCCCAAAAAGCAAACTTTCCAAAGGTTTTTACAAAGTCAATTAAAATCGCTACTGTAATGAACCATCCAACAATCGGAATAAACTGAAGGAAAAACCAATAACGCTTCATACCGGCGAGTTCCACCATGATCCATACATTGTAAAAAGGAACCAATGCTTTCCAGGCCTGAACACCTGCTTTTTTAAACATACCATACAAACCAATGGCTGGCAGTACAACTAAAAGCAGGTTGATGATGAAAATCCAGAGAATCTCGTTTGTCGACATGCGTTCATTTTTTAATGCTCACAAAAGTAAGGGTTTCAGTTTTGCAGCCCGAATTGGATTGCGAAATATTCCCTGTCATTTAACAGGTCTTCAATTCATTGTAAATGATGGCACTGATCTCCGCTGCCCTGTTATACACCATAAAATGACCTCCTCCTTTGATTTTGTAGTGAGCATTTACATACCGAAGAGGAAATAATTTATCGGAAGTACCGTGAATATGTAGGATGTTATCGGGGATTGTTACATTGCTATATGTTACAATATTGTGAATAGCCCATTGCAGATAATCTCTGTCAACTGTTTTACGAAACTGAATCGCCAGTTGAATTTCTTTTTTTTCTTTTACACCAAGGAAATAGTTTTCGATTGGATAAAACAAAGGATGTGGCCTTGCCCGGATCAAGCGATGAAGTTTTACAGAACCGGCCATGCGCATCCACCAGGGAAGCTCCGCTCTTTGTTTAACCGACGAAAGAAGAATCAGCTTTTTAACAGGAAACAGTTTGGCGATCTCAATGCCCAGCATGCCGCCAAACGATACGCCCAGCAGCAGTGGATTTGAATCTTCCATTTGCGCATACATCCGTTTGGCGTAATGCATGAATGATTCGTTCGGTTCTGGTTGCAGCCATTGTAGACAAACTAATTCGCAACCCGGTATTTGCAGGTTGGAAAATATCTGCGCATCAGCACCTAACCCGCTGATGCAATAGATCGTTTGACTCATGAACGGGGAATCACAAAATTGAATACATCATCTTCGGTAATGGTTTTACCCGATAAGATCACCAGGCGCTCTATTACATTCCGAAACTCACGGAT
>CAYMSG010000407.1:0-3653 GCA_964392955.1 uncultured Chitinophagaceae bacterium
TTGTTGATCAGCTCCTGGATCAATACGGTTTTACCTACACCCGCACCACCAAACAAACCAATTTTACCACCCTTTGCATACGGCTCAATCAGGTCAATTACTTTAATACCTGTAAACAGGATTTCGTTTGACGTACTGAGGTTTTCAAACGCCGGTGGTTTTGCATGGATCGGGCGACCCGTTGCTTTGCTCACCTGGGGCAAACCATCAATGGCATCTCCTGTAACATTAAATAAACGGCCATTGATCAACTCACCGGTTGGCATCAGGATGTTTTTACCGGTATCAACCACTTCCATACCACGAACAAGACCTTCAGTACCGTCCATTGCAATGGTACGTACGCTGTCTTCACCAAGATGCTGCTGAACTTCCATTACCAGCACATCGCCGTTTGGACGTTTTAATTCAAGCGCATTGTAAATTTCCGGGAGCTGACCGTTGCTGAACTGAACGTCTACAACGGCACCGATAACCTGTTTTACCTTACCAGTATTGGCCATATTGAATGTTATTTAAATAGATGGTTTTGAAAACTGGCCGCAAAGGTAAGTGTGGATGAATGAATTGCCAATTTGTAACGGCCTATTTTTAAAATTGGGGAAAAAAGCCTGAAAATCCGGGGCTGTGAGCTTTGTACACCCTCATTTTACTGCTGTCAGGGCTGTACGCTGTACCTCCGCTACCCGCCCGAACGTATCCGTTCAATACGGGCGGGTGCTTCGGTGCCGCTTCCATCCCGCAGCCCTTCACCTGGGTTACAGAGCCCGGCACTTTTTGGACATTCGGCCCATTATTCAAAACTTTTTGCTCACTTTGTGGTTATTAGGCCAATGTTCAACTTAAAATACAAACGAATGAAACGTATGTCTTTTCGCTTTTTGTCTGCAGTGTCAGCAATCGTAATCTTTGCTGCGTGTAACAACGAAACTGCAACAACTGAAACCAAAGAGCCTGTTCTCAAAGAAGAAAGTATTACCTACACCGGCGACAGTGTTACCATGAACGGTTTTGTGGTGTACGATGAAATGATTGAAGGTGCCCGCCCGGCCGTATTAGTGGTTCCTGAATGGTGGGGATTGACCGATTATGGAATGATGCGTGCCCGTGAGCTGGCAAAGCTGGGTTATATTGCTATGGCTATTGATATGTATGGCAATGGCAAAACCGCCGATAACCCGGATAGTGCCGGCGCATTTGCAACTCCTTTTTATCAAAACCCGCAAATGGCAAAAAACCGTATTGAAGCGGCGATTGCTAAAATCAAAACCTATCCGCAAACCGATGCAGCCAATGTTGCAGCCATCGGTTACTGCTTTGGCGGTGCCATGGTGTTGAACACTGCCCGTATGGGTATTGATTTAAAAGGCGTGGTAAGTTTTCACGGTAATTTAGTTGGCACCCCATTAAATAAGGATTTACTGAAATCAAAGATCCTGGTTTGTCATGGTGCTGCCGATCCGTTTGTACCTGTTGAAGAAGTTGCTAAATTCAAAACAGAGATGGACTCAGCAGGCATCAACTATACGTTTAAAGAATATGCAGATGCGGTGCATGCATTCACCAACCCCAATGCAACCGCCATGGGAGAGAAATTTAAAATACCGATCAAGTACAATGCTGCGGCTGATACCGCCAGCTGGAACGATATGAAAGGATTTTTTACATCGCTGTTCCAACAACAGTAATTACCATTCATTTTTGGTATAAGGGTCTTCGGAAGAAGGCCCTTTTTGTTTCCCGATAGATTTGAGCAGCCCCTTGTTAATTTTCTTACGTCATCTGGACAGAGTGACGCTGAACTTTTAAGGCGCACTCGTTTTCGTAAAAAAAGATTGCATTATCCCATTTATAAAATAAATTGTAGCACTAAAACAACCAACTCATGGCGCTTCAACCCTGGCGTACAGGCAAAATCATCCGTATAGTGGATGAAACCCCTAACACAAAACGATACTGGATACAGCTTGCTGAAAATGATGTATTTGAATTTAAACCCGGCCAATTTGTACAGCTTGAATTCCCTATTCATGAACAGCAAAGCAAACGACTCCGCAGTTACAGTATTGCATCATGGCCCGATGGTACAAATGTGTTTGAATTATTGATTGTACTAAATGAGGCAGGTGCAGGCACTACCTGGTTATTTAATCATGCATCAGTTGGAACAGAGCTACCTGTGCGTGGAGCAATGGGCGTATTTACGCTGCCCGACCCCATAGAAAAAGATCTCTTCTTTATTTGTACCGGAACAGGCATTGCTCCATTCCGCAGTATGGCACATCATATAAAACTGCATAATCTGCCGCATAAAAATATCTATCTGCTGTTTGGTACACGTAAAAAAGCAGACCTTCTGTATTACGAAGAACTAAAGCAACTGCAGAATGAATTACCCGGCTTTCATTATATACCTACTCTTTCCAGAGAAGAATGGGAAGGACGAACCGGTTATGTACACCCGATATACGAGGAACTCTGTGCCAACAAACAGGAAGCAAGCTTTTTCCTTTGCGGATGGAAAGCCATGATCGATGAAACAAAAAAACGCATCATGGAAATGGGCTACGATAAAAAAGCCATTCACCAGGAATTATATGGTTAACCGGAAAGTTGAGGTGAAACAGTTTTTTTGATGACAATGATCAATTATTATGAATTGTTCTGCATCGATCTTTCACTTCTGAAAACAAGAATCATTTTTCATTTTTGTGAATCTGAATAACTTTTATTCAAATGAATTCATACGAAATGAATAAATGATGTATATTAATTCCTCAAACAAACCAAACGCATATGGGTGCTGCTTCACTCATTGTATTAATTCTTGCTGCCATTGCCTTTTCGGCCGGTGCTATTCTGATCGCTAAAGTGGTAACCAAAGCCACAAAGAATAAGCAAAAAGCCGAGCCTTACGAAAGTGGTATACCTACCCGTGGCCCCAGCTGGGTACAGTTTAATGTCGGTTATTATTTATTTGCACTTCTCTTCCTCATCTTCGATGTGGAGTTGATCTTTTTATATCCATGGGCAGTTGCTGCTAAAAAGGTAGGCTTACTTGCCCTTGTTGAAATCATTATTTTCTTTTTCATTTTATTCATGGGCTTTTTATACGCACACAAGAAAGGTGCGTTGAAATGGAAATAACATTTACAAACAGTACCGGATGATAACACAACAACATACAGCAAGTGATTTTCCCGGAGAGATACATGAAACACCCGGTGGCGGCATCGTTCTCAGTAAACTGGACGAAGTGATCAACTGGGCACGTTCCAACTCCTTATGGCCGTTAACATTTGCTACCAGCTGCTGTGGTATTGAAATGATGAGTACCGCTGGTGCGAAATATGATTTCTCCCGTTTTGGATTTGAAGTGGCTCGTGCTACGCCACGCCAGGCCGACGTAATTATTATAGCAGGAACCATTGTAAATAAAATGGCGCCAGTACTGAAACGTTTGTACGATCAGATGGCCGATCCCAAATATGTAATTGCCATGGGTGCATGCGCTATCAGCGGTGGTCCTTTCTTTTATAATACATACTCTGTTGTAAAAGGAGCTGATCATGTAATACCGGTTGATGTGTATGTTGCCGGTTGTCCGCCACGGCCCGAAGCATTGTTACATGCGTTAATCACACTTCAGCAAA
>CAYMSG010000408.1:0-3650 GCA_964392955.1 uncultured Chitinophagaceae bacterium
GGCATACTTTCAAAGCAGCTGTTGATTCACGATATGCAATTCCATCTTCAATAACAATTTCAGACGTAAGAACAGTAGGATCTATCTTGTATTGTGGTAATATCTGCTGTGCAGTTTCACCTTGTAAAGAACCAAATTTCAATTTCTTATTTCTGTCACGCTTCAATGCAAACTGAATCCAGAAATTACAGAAGTTGCAAACGCCATCAAATAAAACCAACCGATTCGGATGTTCCATACACTAAAGATATTGGATGATTATTGAAAAACGAAAGGCTGCAAGCTGCAGCCTTTCGTTCTTATCTCGTACTTCTTACTTCGTATTTCGTAGTTGCAATTATCCCATGTTATGAAATACCTTTTGCACATCATCATCCTGTTCCAGGCGTTCAATTAATTTACTTACATCCTCCGCCTGCTCATCGGTTACAGGAACAGTGGTGGTAGGGATCCACTCTAATTCTGCACTTAACGGTGTAATGCCTTTATCTTCCAATGCTTTTTGCATGTTGCCAAAATCAGCAAATGCACAACGCACTACTAATACATCTTCTCCATTTTCACCAGATCCTTCTCCCAATTCTTCCAAACCAAAGTCAATCAATTCCAGTTCCATTTCCTCAGCATTCAGTCCTTCGGGTTTTAATTTGAACACTCCCATCTTTTTAAACTGGAACGAAACGGAACCACTGTTACCCAATGCGCCACCGCCTTTGTTGAAATGACTTTTTACGTTGGCTACCGTACGCACATGGTTGTCGGTTGCTGTTTCCACCAATATTGCAACACCATGCGGCGCATACCCTTCGTATAAAATTTCATCGTAGTTGATGAGTTCTTTCCCCTGTGCCCGTTTAATGGCAGCTTCCACACGGTCTTTCGGCATTCCCACACTGCGGGCATTCTGAAAACAACGGCGCAATGCAGCGTTGGTACCAGGGTCGGGTCCGCCTGCTTTTACAGCAATCACAATTTCTTTACCAATACGGGTAAACTGCTTGGCCATGCGGTCCCAGCGGGCAAACATGGTACTCTTTCTTACTTCAAAAATCCGTCCCATTTTAAATCAGTTTTTAGTTTGTAGTATATGGTTTTTTGTTCCCGGCTTTCTCTCATCCAGCATCTGCATAGGCGTCGCACTCTTGTGCAGATGATTTTTATTCGGCAGATGAAGTGTTAGTGCAAAAGCATAATCAAAAACTGCCGTCTGGCCTCCCTCTATCCTGAGCTAAGCCGAAGGATGGAGAGGGAATGAGCCTGCCTGCCGGCAAAGGCAGGGGTGAGGCTTTGGGTCGCAAATTTAGTGGAATGGCCCTAAACAAAAAACCGTTCCTGTAGCAGGAACGGTTTTAACTATCAATAGTTGATTTTATGACGGATTTCTTAATTTACTGTGCTTAGAACTGTAAAAGAAATAAACAACCAGACCTATAGCCATCCAGATAAACATATTTAACCATGTTAAACCTGGTAAAGAGACCATCATACTGGCACAAACCAAAATTCCAAGAATCGGAACAACAGGTACTAATGGAGTTCTGAAAGGACGATTTGCGTTTGGTTCTGTCTTGCGCATGACCATAACGCCAATACAAACTAACACGAACGCAAACAAGGTTCCCATACTTACTAATTCTCCAACAACCTTTACCGGCACAAAACCAGCGAAGATGCTTACAAAAAGCATGAATAGTAAATTACATTTGTATGGTGTTGCAAATTTTGGGTGAAGCTGTGAGAATACCTTTGGAAGTAATCCGTCTTTACTCATTGTGTAAAAAACCCTGCTTTGACCTAATAGCATTACTAACATTACGGAACTGTAGCCTGCAAGGATGGCAATAATAACGGTTTGATTTAGCCAAACATAAGGTGTTTTTGCAATTGCAATTGCAACAGGTGCAGCACTTCCTTTGAACTCTGTGTAGTTTGCAACTCCGGTCATTACGTAAGAAAATAATACGTACAGGATAGTGCATACTGCTAATGAACCAAGAATACCAATGGGCATTCCCTTTTGAGGGTTCTTTGCCTCTTGGGCTGCCGTACTCACAGCATCAAATCCTATAAATGCAAAAAATACTACACCAGCTCCCCTTAAAACACCGCTCCAACCAAAGTGTCCAAAGCTACCGGTGTTTTCAGGAACAAATGGATCGTGATTAACTGGATTTATAAAGCTCCAACCTATTGCTATAAAAACTAAAACAACCGAAACTTTTAAGATTACCAAAAGATTATTTACAAAAGCACTTTCTTGTGTGCCACGTATAAGCAATAGAGATATAAGTATGACGACAACAACGGCAACGATATTCATATTTCCACCCTGCATGATCGTTCCGTCAGCCAAAGTATATTGTTCAAAAGGGGAGTGCATCCATTGATGCGGAAGCTCAATTCCCATGTTGTGAAAAAGCTTACTAAAATATTGTGAGAAGCTTATCGATACGGTCGCTGCTCCGAGTGCATATTCCAGAACAAGTGTCCAGCCAATAATCCATGCAACAAACTCCCCCATTGTGGTGTAAGCATAAGTGTAGGCGCTCCCAGCAATCGGTATCATGGCTGCAAATTCTGCATAACATAAACCAGCAAAGGCACAACCTATGGCTGCTATAATGAAAGAGAAAACTACACCTGGTCCTGCATTTTCAGCTGCAACAAGGCCAGTAAGAGAAAAAAGTCCTGCGCCAATTATTGCTCCAATACCCAAGGCGACTAAATTAAAAGATCCCAATGTCTTTTTTAATCCATGACCACCGCTTTCAGCTTCAGCCAAAAGCCCGGCTAAAGGTTTTTTGATAAATAAACTCATACTTGATTGGTTATAGTTTTACGATTACTAACAGTAATAAGCTGGAAAAATAGAGATTTATTGCAAATAACCATCAAAAGATTTATTAACGGTTTTGAGGCGCATCTGTGCAACCCGAAAGCCGTATATTGCGGCTCATTTAAAGAAAGCGCATGGGTAAAGGAAACCGGTTAACGATCTACATTATCGCTGCTATGATACTGGGTATTGTGGTAGGGTATATCATCCACACGACTGCATCAGACGAAACGATTCAAAGCTTTTCCAAAAACATTAAACTGCTCAGCAGCATTTTCATCCGTTTAGTACAAATGATCATTGCGCCGCTTGTATTTGCAACGCTGGTGGTGGGCATTGCCAAATTGGGCGATCTGAAAGCGGTAGGAAGAGTGGGGGGTAAAGCCCTGCTTTGGTTTGTTTCCGCATCACTTGTTTCCCTGTTGCTTGGTATGTTACTGGTGAATGTATTTAAACCCGGTGCGCATATCAATCTATCCCAAGCCGATACAGAAGGGGTGAAGGATCTGATGACAAAAACTTCCAGTTTTTCATTGCAGAATTTTGTGGAGCATATTATTCCGAAGAGTTTGTTTGAGGCAATGGCCACCAACGAAATATTGCAGATTGTTGTCTTTTCGATCTTTTTTGGTGTAGCCGCATCTGCCATCGGCGATTATACCAAGCCGTTGATCAAAGCATTGGATGTTGCATCGCACATCATTTTGAAAATGGTGAACTATGTAATGAACTTTGCACCCATTGGTGTATTTGGTGCATTGGCTGCTGTGGTAGCAGCAAAAGGGTTGGGTATCTTCCAGTTTTATCTTGTTTA
>CAYMSG010000409.1:0-3649 GCA_964392955.1 uncultured Chitinophagaceae bacterium
CGGTACCGTAGGTAATTTTTTTGCTTTTCTGAAATGGTCAATAATCAGGTTATGCGCAATACGCATCACCCATGGCAGAAACTTGCCTTCGTCATTATACCTGCTGGTTTTTAAAGTTCGAATTACTTTAAAAAATGTTTCCTGGAAAATGTCATTGGCGAGTTCGCGGTCTCTTACCATCATAACAATGTATGAAAACACTTTTTCCTGGTGGCGATTTAATAGAAATTCAAAGGATTTTTCATCGCCCTGACAGTACAGCTCTATAAGCTGACGGTCGCTAAATTGTCTGTAACGCATAACCCGTTCTTATTTGTTTTTAAAGATTGAAAGAGTAGCGTTGTAGACTATAGGCAATTATTTTTTAGTTATATTGAAGACAATTTACGGCCTTCATTTGTTACACTGACGAAAAAGTTTTTTAAATAGTTGCTTCATTGAGCCAAAGGTATCGGGCACCAAATATGTGGCAAACAAATGAATTGCGCAAGGAATTTAACTAATTTTAACCTTTTAAATGGAAAAAGGAGTGTGTTGTGACTGATGCAAAAGTGTTGAGAAATAAAAAGAAAGCTTTGAAAACGGACTTGCCGGGCGACGTGGAAGCACCCGATTCTATTATCATTCATCGGGCAAGAGTGCACAATCTTAAAAATGTGTCGGTACAGATTCCTCACGGAAAACTTGTGGTAATTACGGGGTTAAGTGGTTCAGGAAAAAGTAGTTTGGCTTTTAACACCCTGTTCGCCGAAGGCCAACGGCGGTACGTAGAGAGTTTATCGTCTTACGCACGACAGTTTTTGGGAAAACTGGATAAGCCGGATGTTGACTACATCAGAGGTCTTTCTCCGGCCATAGCAATAGAGCAGAAGGTAATGTCAAATAATCCGCGCAGTACGGTAGGGACGGTTACCGAGATATACGACTACATGAAGCTGCTTTTTGCCCGGGTAGGTAGAACTTATTCGCCAGTATCAGGAAAGGAAGTGAAACGCCATAGTGTAAACGATGTGCTGGATTTTTTGCGCAGTTCGCCCCATCGGTTTTTACTTCTTTTTCCATGGAAACACATTGGTAAAAAACCCGATGAGCGTGCTGCCGGCACCTTATTGCAGCAAGGGTATAGCAGGGTTGTACTTGACAAGGAAATATTCAGGATAGACGATTTATTAAATGAACCCGGGTTATTAAAAAAGGCAAAGAAATTTTATGTGGTAGTTGACAGGATTCAATATCAAAACGATCCGGCAACCGAGAGCAGAATTTTAGATTCAGCCGAATCAGCGTTTGATGAAGGTGACGGAACCTGTTTTCTTATGAATGCCGATACTTTAGAGGTGCACTTGTTCAGCAATCGGTTTGAAGCCGACGGTATTAGTTTTGAAATGCCTTCAGTAGGCATGTTCACTTTTAATACCCCTTTGGGTGCATGTAAAACTTGCGAAGCCTTCGGTAAGGTTATTGGTATCCATCCGGAACTGGTTATTCCTGATACTTCAAGAAGTGTATATGATAATGCTGTAGTTCCTTGGAATGGCCCACAGTTAAGTGCCTGGCAGAGAAGATTTATTGCCCAGTCTGCAAAATTTGGTTTTCCTCCGCACAAGCCTGTACGGGAATTGAGTGCCGAACAGTACCACTTACTGTGGAATGGAAATGACGAAGTGGATGGAATTCAGCAGTTTTTTAATGATGTTGAACGGAATTTATATAAAATTCATTACCGTATTTTGTATAGCCGGTACAGAGGAAAAACCGCTTGCCCGGAATGTCATGGTTCTAGATTGAGAAAGGACTCCGCATATGTAAAGGTTGCCGGTAAAAACATACAGGAATTGATTGTAATGCCGGTTAATGAATTGTATCGTTGGTTTTTAGATGTTAAATTATCATCAACCGATGCTAAAATTGCAGATAGAATTATAAAGGAAATTTCTTCCCGGTTGGATTATTTGTGTAAGGTTGGGTTGGGATACCTGGATTTAAACCGTAATTCGGGCACATTATCAGGCGGCGAAGCGCAGCGTATCCAATTGGCAACAAATCTGGGCAGTAGTCTGGTTGGGTCAACATACATTCTGGATGAACCCAGTATAGGTCTACATTCCAGAGATACTGGAAGGTTAATTGAGGTTTTAAAAGGATTGCGGGACCTGGGGAATTCGGTAATTGTTGTTGAGCACGACGAAGATGTTATGCGGGCAGCCGATATGATAATAGATATGGGGCCGGAAGCAGGTTATTTGGGAGGCGAAGTGGTATTTACAGGTACTTTCCCTGAGCTGTTGCAAATGAAAGCCGGATATACTGCAGGGTATCTTACAGGAAAATACCGGATAATGGTGCCTGAATCCCGAAGAAAACCAAAATATAAAATAACGATGCAGAATGCTTCTGCAAATAACATACGCAATCTTAACGTAAATATTCCACTGCATTGTCTGGTGGCTGTTACCGGTGTAAGCGGTTCAGGAAAAAGCACAATGATTCGTGAATTGTTTTATCCGTTATTATCAGACACCTTAAATGGTTACAGAAAGAAAATGGACTATGAACCCGGTATAACAGGTCAGTTTTCCATGATTAAGGCAGTTGAAGTTATTGACCAGCAGCCTATAGGACGTTCTTCGCGCTCAAATCCGGCTTCCTATATTGACGCTTATACCAGTATCAGAATGTTAATGGCCGAACAGCAGTTAAGCAAGTTGTCGGGTTATATGCCCGGTCATTTTTCGTTTAATGTTGCAGGGGGGCGTTGTGAAACCTGTGAGGGAGAGGGAATTGTGCGTATAGAAATGCAGTTTATGGCAGATGTTGAACTGGTGTGTGATACCTGCCGGGGTAAACGGTTTAAAGACCCCATTCTGGAAGTGCAATTCAGGGGAAAGAATGTGGCTGAAATTTTAAATATGACCGTTGATGAGGCTGTTTCATTTTTTAAACCCTCCGAAGCAAGAAATTCTGAGAGTCGTCTTTGCGAGAAAGTATCTGAAAAAATGATGTTACTTCAAAAAGTGGGGTTAGGATATGTCAAGCTCGGCCAAAGCGGCAGTACGTTAAGCGGTGGCGAAGCTCAGAGGGTTAAACTGGCTACTTTTTTATCGTTAGACCAGCGCAGGCCGGCAACTTTGTTCATATTTGACGAGCCTACCACGGGTCTTCATTTTCATGACGTTAATAAGTTACTGGGCGCTTTTAATGAATTGTTAAAACTTGGTCATTCCATTATTGTAATTGAACATCATCCAGACATAATAAAGTGCGCCGATTGGATTATTGACATGGGGCCTGAAGGAGGAAGCGGTGGCGGAACCGTGGTTTTTGAAGGAACACCCGAACAGTTGGTGAAAGAAAAGAAAAATTATACTGCCGTGGCCCTTCGCGGTAAATTATAGCATGCGGTACATCATTTTATTTTTAATCCTTACTCAGTCCTGTGCACTTAAAAAAATGGGAGGTTTCAGGTTGCCCGATGCAGTACCTGAGTCATCGGGCGTTTGTGTTGCCGATGGTAAAGGTTTTTTGACGTTGAATGACAGCGGTAATCCTGCAGAATTGATTCATGTTACCGGTAGCCGGAGAGATACCTTATTCTCGTATCCTCTGGTTAAAGCAAGAAATGTGGACTGGGAAGAGCTTACCCGCGAAG
>CAYMSG010000410.1:0-3648 GCA_964392955.1 uncultured Chitinophagaceae bacterium
CGCAGCAACACTGACTATGGAAAACTGATGACTGAAAAAATACTTGCATCACTTGCACCACATCAGCCATTGGTGGTAAGCGGACTTGCCTATGGCATAGATGCCATTGCCCATAAATTTTCAGTAAAACAGCAGTTGCCAACGGTTGCAGTATTGGCGCATGGGCTTGATAAAATTTACCCATCGCAACACACAACACTTGCCAAAGAAATGATTGCAGGAGGCGGCGGCCTCTTAACAGAATTCAGAAAAGAAACCAAACCCGACCGCCATAATTTTCCTACCAGAAACAGGATTGTGGCCGGCATGTGCGATGCAACCATTGTAATAGAAACCGGCATGAAAGGTGGCAGCATGATCACCGCTAATCTTGCGTACAGTTATAACCGGGATGTATTTGCAATACCTGGCAAAACAACCGACAGCAAAAGTGAAGGCTGCAATTACTTAATTCAAAGTAATAAAGCTGTACTTATTCGCAGCGGTGAGGATATTATTGAGCAAATGGGTTGGGAAGAAAAACAAAAGAAACAGGCAATTCAAAAAAAGTTATTCGTAGAACTAACTTCCAACGAACGATTAATTGTTGAATTGCTCCAGCAAAACGGGCAACTTCATATAGATGAAATCAACCTCCAAACTGACATTAGCAGCAGCGCTGCCGCATCTGCTTTATTAATGCTGGAGATGAATGGTATTATCAACAGCATGCCGGGAAAAATATACACATTGAAATAAAAAAGCGCTCCTTGCCGGAGCGCTATCCTTCAATATAAGATATTTATTTGCTTTTTTCGTTTGAGCCATTTTCAGGAATAGAGAAAATCTCTCTTATTTGTTCATAACTCATCGCTTTCAATTGTACTATCGAATATCCCGCAGCTGGTCCGCTGGTGAAACGCCCGCCGCCAATTAAACCCGGAATCAATACGTAACGATATTCCAGAGATTGTGGCAGGTTAATCAACACGGGTTGACCGGGATATGATTCCGGCACTGCCGATGTAAACCGACAGGTGTTATATGTATGCCTGTACACAAATATTTTTTGCAGGTTGTATATACAATTGATCTGGTTAGTTGCTCCGCCTGCATCAGAAACATAAGGTAACTGATAAGGTCCGATGGAACCCACACGGAAATAGGTAATCATAGTACCTTGACTAAGTATTGTTGCCGTTAACGAGGGGGCATTTATATGCCTTATGCGTAAACATGTTCCATCAATTGTGGTATCACGTTGTGCAAAAGGACTGGTAACCCATGCCGAATAAATAACCTGGGCAGGAGTACCTGGTGTGCCGGCAGGTCCAGTTGCACCTGTAGCTCCGGGCGTACCGGCGGGTCCTGTTGGACCGGCAGGGCCAGCAGGGCCCGTATCACCTTTACATGCGCTTAAAAAAATAAGAGAAAGAAGTACAATAGCTGCTGAAAAGAAAACTTTCATGATGAATGTGTTTACGTTAATGATGAGTTTTTGATTAACAGGTCAAAACTATTTTTAAACAACAGGTTCCGCAATACCACAAAGGGGTGAGAGGCATACAACTTTACGTGTATAAATTGTCGGAATACTACTATAATAGAGTCGATTTGGAAGCAATACTCTCCTCCCCTTACCTTTGCACATGGCAACAAGAAATAATTCCCCACTCAGCAAAGCGGTTCTCAACAAATTTTTTGGCGAAGGTTACACGTTTGACGATGTACTACTAATGCCTGCCTATTCACAGGTACTTCCCAGAGAAACCAATATCAGTACACAACTCACAAAATCAGTACGGCTCAACATTCCCATGCTGTCGGCAGCAATGGACACAGTTACGGAAGCAGGGCTGGCCATTGCACTCGCAAGAGAAGGTGGCATCGGTATTCTGCACAAGAACATGAGCATTGAAGAGCAGGCTGCACAGGTACGGAAAGTAAAACGTAGTGAAAGCGGACTCATACTCGATCCCATCACCTTACATATTGAAGCAACATTGGCCGATGCATTGCAATTAATGAAAGAAAACAAGATCGGCGGTATTCCCATTGTTGATCAAAAGAATAAACTCGTTGGTATCCTCACCAATCGTGATCTGCGATTTGAAACAAACTATAAAAAGAAAGTGAGTGAAGTAATGACATCCGACAACCTCATTACTGCACCAGAAGGAACGGATCTTAAAAAAGCACAAATCATTCTCAGCAAGCATAAAATTGAGAAGTTACCGGTCATCAAAAAAGATGGCACTCTTGCAGGCCTCATCACCTACCGTGATATGCTGCAGGTACAAAGCCATCCAAGTGCGGTAAAAGATTCCTTTGGAAGATTATTGGTTGGTGCGGCTCTCGGCATTACAGCCGATATGCTCGACAGAGCCGCCGCACTGCAACATGTAGGTGTGGATATTGTTACTCTCGACAGTGCACACGGCCACAGTAAAGGAGTAATTGATTCATTGAAATTGTTGAAAAAGAATTTCAAAAAATTACAAGTCATTGCCGGTAATGCGGGAACAGGTGCCGGTGCAAAAGCATTGGCTGATGCCGGTGCAGATGCAGTGAAAATCGGTATTGGTCCCGGTTCTATTTGTACCACACGTATTGTGGCAGGTACAGGCGTTCCGCAACTGACCGCCATTATGGAAGCCGCACATGCGGTAAAAGCAAAAGGTATTCCCGTAATTGCAGATGGTGGTATCCGTTATACAGGCGATATGGTAAAAGCGTTGGCAGCAGGTGCATCAACGGTGATGATGGGCAGTGTGTTTGCAGGTACAGAAGAAAGTCCGGGTGAAACAATTATCTACGAAGGACGGAAATTCAAACAATACCGTGGTATGGGATCGATCGGTGCCATGCAGCAAGGAAGTGGCGACCGTTATTTCCAGGATGTGGAAGATGGCATTAAGAAATTAGTACCCGAAGGAATCGAAGGCCGTGTACCATTCAAAGGAAATGTAAGTGAGATCGTGCATCAATTCACCGGAGGACTTCGTGCAGGGATGGGCTACTGTGGTGCTAAAACAATCAAAGACTTACAAGCTGCACAGTTCATCAAAATCAGTAATGCAGGTATGAAAGAAAGCCATGCACACGATGTGATCATTACCAAAGAAAGCCCGAATTATTCGAGATAATAGTTCAATTAGCACTAGCGTTTTTCGACTTTACTCAGGATCGAAATCTTTTAACATACAAAATGCCGGACGTATTCGTCCGGCATTCCTATTTTTACAAAAATCAGTTACTTGAAAAAGTTCCAACCCATTCTGCTTTCATTACTGTCGGGCTTATTATTTTTTCTTGCATGGCCGATGATGAACATCACCGTTGCCATCTTCTTTGCATTTATTCCTTTGCTCATTCTTGAACAGCAGAACTATTCAAAGCTGAAATTTTTCGGACTCATCTATCTTGCACTCTTCACCTGGAACATCAGCACCACCTGGTGGATTTGGAATGCATCCATGATCGGTGCATGGCTGGCCATATTTGTCAACAGTTTGCTCATGTGTATTCCTTTGATGGGTTTTCGGTTCATGAAGAAACGTTTTGGTGTAACGATTGGGTTTACTTCATTCATTGCTTTCTGGTTGTCGTTCGAGTATCTTCATCTGCAGGATTGGGGGCTCAGCTGGCCCTGGCTAACGCTTGGCAATG
>CAYMSG010000411.1:0-3618 GCA_964392955.1 uncultured Chitinophagaceae bacterium
GTTGATAGAAGTTGGTTTTGCAACACCAATGGCATACGATACCTGAACCAACACTTCACTGCACAAACCAGCAGCCACTAAGTTCTTTGCAATATGACGTGTTGCATAAGCAGCCGAACGGTCAACCTTAGAAGGATCTTTACCGCTGAATGCGCCACCGCCATGTGCACCTTTACCACCGTAGGTATCAACAATGATCTTACGACCTGTTAAACCAGTATCGCCGTGAGGTCCGCCAATTACAAACTTGCCGGTTGGGTTAATATGGTATTTGATATCGTTGTTAAACAACTTAGCGTATTTCTTATATTTTGATTTGATACGAGGGATGAGGATATTAATTACATCTGCTTTGATCTTCGCCAGCATTTTTGCTTCCGCATCAAAATCATCATGCTGAGTTGAGATAACGATTGCATCAATACGGATCGGCTGATTGTTATCATCGTACTCCAATGTTACCTGACTCTTTGCATCTGGACGCAGGTAAGGCATTTTTGAATTCTTTTCACGACGGATCGCAGCTAACTCAATTAAGAGATTGTGTGCAAGATCCAATGCCAATGGCATGTAATGCTCTGTTTCGTTGGTTGCATAACCAAACATCATTCCCTGGTCGCCGGCACCCTGTTCTTCTTTTTTCTTACGGTCAACACCCTGGTTAATGTCAGAGCTTTGCTCATGAATAGCACTCAATACACCGCAGGAATTTGCTTCGAACATGTACTCACTCTTGGTATAGCCTATTTTCTTAATTACACCACGTGCAATTTCCTGAACATCTAAGTATGCTTTTGATTTTACTTCACCAGCTAACACAACCTGTCCTGTAGTAACAAGTGTTTCGCAGGCAACTTTACTTTGGGGGTCAAAAGCCAGGAAATTATCAATTAATGCATCACTGATTTGGTCAGCTACTTTATCAGGATGTCCTTCAGAAACTGATTCTGATGTAAATAAATAAGGCATAATAGTGAGTTTAGATGTTCAGTTGTTTTAGTTATGAAAGCCGCAAAGATAAGTGTTGAAACAATTCAAAACTTACTGCTTGGAGTAATAGATACGAACATACATTTTTTGTGTGGGATGCGAACCGCCTCCCAGCTGAACCCGGCCATAAGCCAACGGATTAATATATGTATCGCTTGATTTTTTTTGAGTGAATTCTGCAAAATATGGAGCCGACAGTTTGAAGTCCCGACGGGTAGCCCTTCCATTTACAATATTCTGCAAATAGCTGGTCATATTCATGCGGTATTCGGTAATGAGGTTGTTGGATGCATCACGAATAAAGTTGGTGCCGCCACCTGTATAACTGTTATCAATTTTATAAAGCGTATCGCCCCGCAAATTCAATGTAAATGTGCTGGCGTAATAATATTGCTGATCAAACGGGATTGGTTCCACTCCATTCGATGAATTGTAGCTGAACAAATGAAGGAAAGGAGGCAAGTAAATATTTTCAATACTCAACGGCCCTTGGTACACCTGCTGGGCTACCAGTTCTGCACGATGGATGATGTACGGCTTGTTGCCCAATGTATCCAAACCGGGAATGGAAACACGCACCGCAGTACCGGGACCGGTTTGCACATATACCAAACTGGATGGCTGGTTGGCTGTAAGAATGGGTTCGGCTGTACTGCCTGCATAATTGCGGTGAACTTTGTTGGCATTTGCACTACGGATGGTATCTGCCACAAACGTAAAACGTGCAACCGTTGTATCATCTTTTCCTTCCCTGTTTTTAACACGGTAGTAAAGGTTAATGCGTGATGTTTCACTATTGAGTACAAAGTAATTGATCACATTACCGCTGGTTGTTGAATCGGGTATTACTGCCAATCCATTCAGAAAATTCTTGAAGGTAGTATCATTCTTAAATGCACCATTTACATTATCCTGGTCGAGCAACAAACGGCCAAATGCATTATCCAAACGTATCCGGAGTTGATTAAAGATCGTATCGGCTTTGTAGGCAGCCCTGTAACCTCTCCGTATATCGGGAATGGTAACAGCGGCTGAACCAAGAAAATCAGCAGTTGAAAAATTGGGAGCCTGTGTTAACCGGTATAAAGTAGATGATCTGAAAGTGGGATCGGTGATTTTATACACGTTTACTTTTGATACGGCATTGGTATCGCCATAACCACCTGCAAATGCCAGCGACAAAACACAGGAATCAAGAAACAAACTATCCTTTGCAACCGGAAAACTGAATGGGTACAACGTAGGCAGCATTTGAAAATACATAGATGCTGTTGTGGCACCAAACATCGGATCGTTGATGTAACCCAGGATATGCTGATCGCCTTTTGCGATATACGATGAATCGATCTCAAAAAAATTGGTGGTTACCACCGGTAGTATCATCGTGTCTGTGATCAACTGGTCTCCGCCGGGCAATAAATCGCCACCCAGTGTTGTACGCTCTAATTTTGTACAACTGCTGATCAACATCACAATAAAAACAGGGATAAACAAAAACGAACTTCTTCTGCGCATTTCCGGTGTGAGAAAATTCATAGAATGATGACAATATTATTTCGACGAAAGGTCGGTATATAGTTGTAAATAGTCTGTTAAATCACCATCTGGCTTAAATGGTAAAACCTTTTTGCCACGTACTTTACCAAATTCTTCCAGCAGTTTTTTATCTACTTTTTCAGCGCCGAATGTAATGGCATCTGCATATGTAGCACCACCACGGAACATGGCTGTATTGTTGGCATCCTTGTATGGTTCAAGGTCTTTGTCTTTAATACTTGCATGAATATTGGCAAGCTTTAAAAATTTTGAACCCAGCTTTTCTTTAAACGTATTTTGGCCAACGGTAAAGATGAGTTTACTGTTACCAAACACGGGTTCTTTTTTATAAGCTGTTTGCAGATACATGGGTATGAGACCAGTCATCCAACCACTGCAATGAATAATATCAGGAGGCCATCCGAATTTTTTTACAGTTTCCAATGCGCCCTTGCAAAAGAAGATCGAACGCAGATCATTATCATCAAACCACTTATCATTTTCATCATGATATATGAATTTGCGTTTAAAGAAATCTTCGTTTTCTAAGAAATACACCTGCAGGCGTGCGTTGGGAAGAGAAGCAACTTTGATCTGAAGCGGATAATCATCATTGTCGATTGACACATTGATTCCACTTAAACGTACTACTTCGTGTAAACGGTGGCGGCGCTCATTGATCACACCAAAACGGGGCATAATGCACCTGATTTCGAATCCACCATCGTTTGCTTTAATTGCCAGTTGATTGACGATCGAAGAAAAATCGGTTTCTTCGAGATACGGAGACATTTCACTGGCAATAAATAAAATTCTTTTCTTTGCTGCTACCATTACTGATTGTTAAAGAATCATTACCTATTTAATAAGGTGTGCAAAGGTAATGGATTTTAGGTAAAAGGCTTGTTTTTCCCATGACCGGCCGTTAAAAATCAACCATTCATGCTCATTTTTCATACGATTCAGCCTTTACAAAAGCATCTGCGTTCCCAGCGTCAACGGGGTCAATTGGTAGGGTTTGTGCCCACAATGGGCGCCCTTCATCCCGGGCATTTATCATTAATTGCCCAAAGTAAACAGGAAGCGGGATAC
>CAYMSG010000412.1:0-3612 GCA_964392955.1 uncultured Chitinophagaceae bacterium
AATAAAAGTCCGCATTGATTTTTTTCGTCTGTGCAAATAAGGTTTGTCCAAAAATTAGTGATAATATCAGAATAAATGCTTTGATGCTTTTGAATTTAAGAGGGTCTGAAAAATGCCACATAACGGGCAGGTATTGCCGATGGTGGGGAATTTTATATTCGTCCGCCGGAACCGCTGCCTGGCTTTTTAATAAAGTTAAATATAAAGAACTAAAGCTGGGCTTTATTCGCCGAGCCCCGAACCACAGCACAGCAGAGTTACCGCTGTTGATTGCTCCAATGTCAAGCCCACTATTGGTAATACCAATGTTATGTGCCGTACTTCTTGTGTTTTTAAAGAAGGTTATCAATACTGTCAATCGCCAACAATTTTAATTTTCGGTTTTAGAATATGCTTAGTGTCTTCCTCTCTTCCTTGTCTGACAACTCCGTCATTGTAATGCTTAAGTCCTTTTACTATTGTCACTTTACCGCTAATACGAACTTTTTTGCCATTTAATTTGATCAGCTTGTCATACGGAATATTTACAACGTAGCCGTTTAGATAAATGCCGTCTTTAGTAGCTTGTTGGATGTCAATTTTTGTCACAAATCTAGCTCTATTACTTGTCGTGTCTTGTGCTTGCAATATAAAGGAGTGTGTCAGCAGTGTAAATACCAATAGAAGCGGCAGAATTTTCATAAAGAAATTTTTAAGATTGTTTACAGTGTCCACTGCATTGTAGTTATGTGTCGTGCTGCTCAATAGTTTTTGTCAAGGTTGCAGTGATTGTCAAACCGTGTGCTATGTCCACTTGCTTATGACTTGAGCAAAAGTCCACCCGATACAAAAGCCAAATTGAAAAACAAAAGAACAAAACTTGTACAAAAGCCGAACAAAGAACGTCAAGCTGATGTGGGCTTTGGGTCAAGTCAAACCTAAATGATAAAGAACATTTTTACTGTTGCCCCAACGCTGATGAAACTGTTGGGCAGTATGGCACATAACATGTAAATATATGCTATAAGATGCTATTCATACAAAAAAACGGTCATTGAAAATGAATGAATTAGTGTTATACAATTTACATTGTTGTTAGTACAATCCACCATTTCAAAGTGCGGTACTAATTTCACTTTTTCAATGCCTCTCTCACCTTCGGTGCAATCTTGGTCCCGTAAATTTCAATCGACTTCATCAGTGCTGCATGCGATGGCCCGCCCACATCCATATGTGCAGAAAACCGTGTTAAGCCAAACAACTCCTGCATCTGCAGAATTTTATCAACCGCTTCATTGGCATCACCAATGATCAGTGCACCATCTTTACTTCTTCCATAATCGTATTGATTGCGTTGATACGGGGGCCAACCACGGCTGCGGCCTACACGATCCATTTGCCCGGCATAGAGTGGAAAATAATCATCGGCAGTTTGTTTTCCATCTTCACCAAAAAAACAATGCATGTGTACACCTACTTCAAACTTGTTCATATCATGTTTGAAATGCTGATACACTTCTTTGTTGTAACGGAACAATGGTTGAAACTGTGAGGGACTGCCGCCAATAATGGCAAAGATCACGGGTAAGCCTGCTTTGGCAGCACGCACTACCGATTCGGGTGTGCCACCTACTGCCACCCAAATGTTGAGATGATCGTTCACGGCTCGTGGTAATACCTGCTGGTTGTTTAAAGCAGCTCTGTATTTTCCTTTCCAGGTAATGGGGTCTTCCTGGTTGATTTGAAGTAAGAGATCAAGTTTCTCTTCAAACAACCCGTCATAGTCGTTCAGCTGATAACCATACAAGGGAAAGGATTCAATAAAACTTCCACGACCGGCAGTGATCTCGGCACGGCCATTGCTTAACTGATCAATGGTGGCAAACTGCTGATACACCCGCACAGGATCGGTTGAACTTAATACAGTAACAGCACTGCCGAGTTTAATCTGTTTTGTAACCGTTGCAGCGGCGGCTAAAATAATTTCAGGAGTTGATACAGCATAATCAGGACGGTGGTGTTCACCAATGCCATAAAAATCAATTCCCAGTTCATCCATCAGTTTTATTTCCTCGATCAACTCACGCAGGCGCACACCTACAGGTAATGGTTTCCCGTTTTGATCGTAGTGATTATCGCCAAACATACCAATGCCTAACTCCATATATCTTTTATTTGATTGCAAAGATAGGAGAGGAATGAGGAGAGTTGTGAAGCGTTGTTAGAGGCGGTTGGTTTATTTAATGTCCGTCCACCATGTACGGAATGTTTGTGTGGTATCACGCAGCCAAACCGGTTCGCCAATGATGGGTGTCACCAACGGAATTTTCGATTCTTTATTCAGCTCCGTAATCTTTTTCAACGGCTCATCCCAGGAATGCTGTGCCAATGCAAATTTTGATGAGTGTACCGGGAATACACGTTTTGCACCCAGGTCTTTGGCGGCCTGCAATACTTCATGTGGCAATGTATGGATGGCATGCCAGGCTTTGTTGTATTGTCCGTTTTCAAGAATGGCGAAGTCAACCGGTCCGTATTGTTCAGCAATGCGTTTAAAATGTGTATCGTAACCGCTGTCGCCACCAATAAAAATTTTGTGCGATGCTGTTTGTAAAAGATAGGAACACCAGAGTGTGTTGTTGCGGGTGAAACTGCGTCCTGAAAAATGCCGGGCAGGCGTAACGGTAACATGGAATTGACTGTCCAGTTCAATGGTGTCGTGCCAGTCTTTTTCAATGATCATCGACGGATCGTATCCCCAATGTTCCAGGTGCGAACCAACACCCAATCCGCAGATCACTTTCTTCACGTTTGTTTTCAGTTGCAGGATGGTTTCATAATCCAGGTGATCATAATGATCGTGTGTAATAAACAGATAGTCGATCGGCGGCAGATCGTCTACACTGTACATGTCTGTACCGTTGAACGATTTGGTGGTGCCGGGCAATGGCGATGCATTTCCACTGAATACAGGATCAACCAGGATGCGTTTGCCATCCAGTTGCATGAAATACGAAGAGTGCCCAAACCAGATCAACACATCTTCATTGATGTTGAGCGTTAACAGGTTTGTTTTTACATGTGGAATACTATCTGCCGGCATTCTGTTCGGGTGCTGATTAAACATAAAATTGTACAGTACCCCTGCCATACTGTATCCTTTGGTGAGCGGAGGTGTAAAGCTCAGGTTCTGAAACTTTCCATCTTTATAGTTGGGCGATTGTTGGAAACGTTCCAGCCGCTTGCCATGGGGCGCTTTCCCAAACTTATCCTGCCGGATATAGAAAAAAATAATGGTCGTGAGCAGCAGCAGTAGTGATAAAATAAAAATCATCAGTCGTTTTATAAATGTTAATAGTTTCTGTTTCATTTCTTTTTTTGAAAAGCATTGCAAAAGTACAGCACTGCAAACCGGTAACTTGAGTGATCGGGATTGCTGTACGGCTCTCCATCTGTTTCAGCCAAATTCTCCATCTTTGCAACATGCACCCCTCGCAACTCCAGATCAACGATTTTACATACGATTTGCCAGACGAACGAATTGCCCGTTATCCTTTAAATGAGCGGGATTTAAGTAAGCTTCTCATTTATAAGGAGGGACACATACAAACAGATGTGTACCGCAACCTGCCG
>CAYMSG010000413.1:0-3591 GCA_964392955.1 uncultured Chitinophagaceae bacterium
TGGGGCAATAATCTGCTTCATCCAAGAGTAGTGGTGAAACGTTGTCCTGTATACAAACAAATAAGCCCGGAGTTCAGGCAATGGTTTGAGCAATTGCTAGCAATGTACTATAAGCGTACAGGCAGCTAATACGTCAAGGCTAAAGCCAACATATTTATCCGCAAACCCCAGCCTTAAGGTGGGGGTTATTGATGCATACATAACCAGGCTTTCGGTATTTATTTTTCCTTGTACATCAGTTACAATCTCAGTCTGCAGTTTTGCTGTTCTAAAAATCAACATAATGGAACAGAAAACTTCAAACAAGAAAATGTATTGGCTAATTGCAGGTGCTGTGCTGCTGCTGCTTGCCATCATCGGAAACAATAACAGCACAAACGAAAAGAAATGGTATAACAATCCCACCTGCTGTAATTGTTTTGGAAAAGGAAAGATAACATCCTTTGGAACTACCACTAACTGTAAGTATTGCTATGGTTCCGGTCATCTTTCAGAAAAAACCTACAATGAAAAATGCAAATAGATCAGGATTGGTATTGTTGTAATGCTTTTTGTAATTCACCGGCAATTTCTTCCTGCAAATGTGTGGGAGTAAGTACTTTAATGCCGCTGCTGTAACTAAAGATCATGGCTTTGAGTTCCCAGGTGAGCAATACCTCCAGTTCCACCACCGCATGTTCCTCTGTTTGTTCAATTAACTGCTGGCTGTGGTGCAAAGGTTGTGAGAGGATATAATCTTTGTTTGTTTTATTAAACCATAATCTTACTTTTTCCGGTTGCAGATCATAACGATGTGTGGTACCAAAGCTGTAACGGAAGTATTGTTCTTTATCAAACTTTGTATCAATGTGATAGTTGTGTTTGGTTTCTTTGAGGGTTGTGATTCTGTCTAAAGCAAACACCAATGTGCTTTGTTTTTCTTTTGCATAACCAATCACATACCATCTGTTTCGGTATTGCTTCAGCAGGTAAGGGCTTAAACAGTAACTCCGTTTTGCTTTGCCAAAGGGATGATACTGTATTTCAACAACTGTTTGCTCAATAATACAGTGGTACAATTGGTGCAGGTATTCAAAACCCAAACTATTGTTACTTTCAAGACTGATAAAAGCAGCAGCATCGGTTTGATTGCTTTTTTCTTTAGCGCTGCCGGTCACCAGTTTGTTTACCAATCCATCAAAATGAATTGCAAGGTTGCTATTGCCATATGCTTTCATACTGGCATTGGCAAAGTCGAGTACCCATTTATCTTCTTCGGTAATGTTGTTTTGTTCAAATGAGTATACCGGATCAGTATAGACGTAGCCACCTTTTATCCGGTCGAATTTGATTGGTGCCTGTTTGTGTGTACGCATGAAATCAATATCCTTTGACAGCATACCATCGGTTATCGGCAATTGTTCGTCTGCCAATGCTTCCAGGATGCGTTGCCGGGAAGCTGCAAAACGTTTGCTGCGGATAGCACGGTCTATAATGAGGTAGCGTTGGTATGCGTTTTTGGTAGCGGCCATGTAGGTTGGATTGTTGTTTGCAAAATAAGCAACAAAACGTTTTTTCTCAGAAAGGCCTCTCCATATATTATCCCCCTTTTTTACGCAGCTCCTGAAGAAGGGCGTTTCGTATTGCATCCGGTATCTTCTCCGTAACACCCAATGTCCGCAACAGCTTAAGGTTGTATTTATGAGGGCGGTGAGGGGGTATTGCTGCGAAAAGCCTGCTCTTTGTTGATATGTTTTTGGAGTTGGACTTTGTTTTTTGGGCTTTAGGTTTTCCCCCTTGTACCTTGTTTCCCGTGCTTTTTCCCTCTGTCCTTCAGTATTGATTTTGTTTTTTGGAATTTGGGTTTTCTTCCTTGAATCTTGCTTCTTGTGCCTTTTTCCTCATCTTTAAAGTAAAATCAAAACAGCCTTCGTCTTTCTGTTCAAATGTACGATGGCATGGAGGCAATGGCCCGTCAGCAAACAATCATATCAACCATCAGCAACTACAGCAGGCAGTTGTTCGGCTTTATACGCAGTCGTGTTAATACCAATGAGGATGCGGAGGACATTCTGCAGGATGTATGGTACCAGTTCAGCAATTTACCGGCGGTAGATGAAATCAATAATATCGGCGGATGGTTGTACCGGGTAGCCCGCAACCGCATCATTGATAAATCGAGGAAAAAGAAAGATGCGCTGCTGGATGATTATTCGTATGAAGACGATGAGGGTGTGAGTTTTTTTTCTTCCCTGCTCCGGAGCGATGAGGAAGATGCGGAAACACAAACCATGCAGCGTTTGTTTTGGGATGAATTGATGGATGCCCTGCAGGAGCTTCCGGAAAAACAACGCAACGTGTTTGTGTGGAACGAGCTGGAAGATATGACGCTGCAGGAAATTGCCGACCGGGAACATGAAAATATTAAAACCATTATCTCACGCAAGCGCTATGCAGTATTACACCTGCGCACCCGACTTGAAACATTGTACAACGAATTTCTAAACAATTAATATTTTTAACGATGATGAGGAACAGGAATAAGAAATGGATGGCACTGATACCCTTGCTGCTTGTAGCAGCGGTATTTGCATTCGGCTGGCTGGTGATGTTTTTATGGAACACAGCGCTGGTGCCGGCCACGGGTTTGTATGTGATCAATTTCTGGCAGGCGATCGGTATTTTGTTGTTGAGTAAAATATTGTTCAGCGGTTTTGGCGGTAAAGGAAAACACAAAGCTGGGCCGGGCTGGAAACAAAACCGGGGCGCCATGAGTGACGATGAGAAAGCCCGTTTTAAACAGGAGTGGTGGAAGCGTTGCGGTCGCTATCCCGAAGAAAAAGAAATAAAACCGGAGAACAAACCCACACAGGAATAATATCCATAAACACATTTATCCCGATGATGAAGCCCGAACTGTTTGTTCGGGCTTTTATATGTTTTTTCGAAAGTATCAAGGCTAAAGCCAGAGAATTATTCGCAATAACCCAGGTCTTAAGACCTGGGTTATTGCAGGAAGAAGTATTGGCTTTAGCCTTGAATTTTTTCAAACCTTCATCCTCCGCCCCGGTTCGTGTCCCACGAACCAAGGCATTAAAGTATTTTATTTGTTCCTGCGTCTGTTGTAGTGTAAACATTATTTCTCACGAAAAAGAAATGACTATGTATCATCAGTCACACGCCGCAAAAGGCGATCATTACGGAAGCAGCAAACGGCACCTGCTTTACCGTTCTATGCAACGAGCTGCTGTAAACATTTACAAAACAGAAACCAGTTATGAAATGCTGGTATTTGCACCGGGCCGCATCAAAGAACATTTTTCGGTGAGTGTAAAAGGAAATGAGTTGAGTATCTCCTACACGCCACCTGAAGGGTTCCCCAGGTTCAACTGGGTATTGCGGGAATACAGCCGTGGAGGTTTTGTAAGAACGTTTACGTTAGATGAAACCATTGATGCTGCTGCTATTACAGCAAAGTATGAAGATGGTGTACTGCAGGTGAGCCTCCCCGTTATTGCCGGAGCGCAAACCAAAGAACAGGAGATCAAGATCAGTTAAGTTGGTTTTTGGTTATTAATGTAAGGGCGGTCTGTTTATACAGGCTGCCCCTTC
>CAYMSG010000414.1:0-1995 GCA_964392955.1 uncultured Chitinophagaceae bacterium
ATAATGTTGATGAGATCAGCCGGTACCTGGCGGTAAATTTTGATGAGCTCATCTGCATCTTTCAGTGAATCATTAAAATCTTTGAACAGGATGTATTCAAAGGTGATTTCATTTCCTGTTTTTTTATAAAAATGATTCAACGCATCAATGAGAGATTTGATATTGTTGGTATCGTTAATGGGCATGATCTCGTGGCGTTTTTCATCTGTTGCAGCATGTAAACTCAACGCCAGTTTAAACCGCACTTCATCATCACCCAACTGCCTGATCTGCTTGGCAACACCAGCTGTAGATACAGTAATACGGCGTGGACTCATCCCCAATCCATCAGGTGACGTGATTTTTTCAATGGCCTTCAATACATTTTTATAATTGAGCAACGGTTCGCCCATGCCCATAAAAACAATATTGGTCAACTTCTTTTCAAACACACGCTCACTCTGCTGGTTGATGAGCACCACTTCATCATAAATCTCATCGTAATTGAGATTGCGTTTCCGGTCAATATAACCGGTGGCGCAGAATTTACAACTGAGTGAACAGCCGATCTGCGATGAAACACAGGCTGTTTTGCGTTCATCAGTTGGGATCAATACACCTTCCACCAAATGACCTTCGTGTGTGCGGAACCTTGACTTTACCGTTCCATCGGCTGAGTATTGGGTGGCATCAACCGCCAGTGCCGGCAGTGTAAACGTTTCACCGAGTTTTTGGCGGAGTTCTTTGCTGAGATTGGTCATGTCGGCAAAGCTGTGGGCATGTTTCTGCCAAAGCCATTCATACACCTGTTTTGCCCTGAATTTCTTTTCCCCCATGCTTTCGAAGAAATCCGTGATTTCTTCAAGACTTAAGTGGCGGATATTTCGCTCGTTCGCTACTTGCATAGCGGCAAAGGTACAAAGCAAAAATGGATTGAATTGAGTTCTTTACTTTTGGCTTTTATAATTACATATGAACCCAGTCTATATTATCGATTGCATCCGCACACCCATCGGCAAATATGGTGGCGCATTAGCTACTGTTCGGCCTGATGATCTGCTTGCACATGTGATCAAAGCAGTAGTTTATCGCAACGCATCTATTGATGTAAATGCTATTGAAGAAGTAATTGCCGGTGCTGCCAATCAAAGTGGTGAGGACAATCGCAATGTGGCACGGATGGCGGCGCTTCTTGCTGGCTTACCCGTAACAGTGGCCGGTAATACCGTAAACCGGTTATGTGCAAGTGGTTTGCAGGCGATCATGGATAGTGCAAGGGCCATTTCCAATGGGGATGCCGAATTGATGATTGCAGGTGGAGTGGAAAGCATGAGCCGTGCACCGTTTGTACTGCCAAAACAATCGGACGCATTTGGCCGCAAAACAGAATTGTATGATACCACGCTGGGCTGGCGCTTTTTGAATTCCCGCCTTTCTGAATTGTATCATCCCTACAGCATGGGTGAAACGGCCGAGAATGTGGCGAAGCAATGGAATATTTCCCGCCATGCGCAGGACGAATTTGCAGTGCAAAGCCAGTCAAAATATGCGGCTGCAAGATCGGCAGGTAAATGGGCCGATGAAATTGTTCCTGTTGAAGCAGTGCAGGGAAAACAGATCGTAATTGTGGAAGGCGATGAACATCCCAGGGAAACAAGTATTGAGCAGTTAGCAAAACTGAAACCTGCATTTGCAAAAGAAGGTACGGTTACCGCAGGTAATTCCAGTGGTATCAACGATGGAGCGGCAGCTATGTTGCTGGCTAGCGAGGAAGCGGTAAAAAAATACAACCTGCAGCCAATTGCGAAAATCAAATCGATGGCTGTTGCGGGTGTTGATCCTGCAATTATGGGCATAGGTCCTGTGCCGGCAACACAAAAGGCACTTCAGCGGGCAGGCCTCACCGTTAGTGATCTTGATCTGATTGAGTTGAATGAGGCGTTTGCTTCGCAAAGCATTGCCTGTATTCATGATCTGGGTTTGGATATTGAAAAAGTAAACGTAAACGGCGGAGCC
>CAYMSG010000414.1:2005-3545 GCA_964392955.1 uncultured Chitinophagaceae bacterium
GATGCAGCGGTGTACGCATCTCCACCACGTTACTGCACGAAATGAAACGAAGAAAAAGTAAATACGGATTGGCTACCATGTGTGTGGGAGTGGGGCAGGGTGCTGCTGTTATTTATGAAGCCATCAGCTGATTTTTTAACTGAAGAAAGCCGCCCGAAAGGCGGCTTCTGTTTTATAAAATACCTGCTTTTACTTTAAATTTTAAATCGGTACGAATATCCACTGCTTGTGTTACAGTTTCTTTCGTTACCACTCTTGTTCGCAGCTTATAACTGCTAGCTTTTACATACTTGTCTAAATTCTGTGTAGTGCAGTTGAGTGAAATCGTTTGTGCCGTTGATACAATATTATCAAGACTTGCCAGTTCAATTTCATCATTTGCGTTTGTTGAAATGAAAATTTGAACCGACTTCAGGAAGCTGAAAGTTTTGTTGGCTGGGTTGGTGATGGACAATTTCAGTTCCTCCAGCTTGATTTCTTTGATGAGGTTGGCAGCAGTGTTATTATTTTCAAATTGCTGCGATGAATTGGTCGTTACGTCTGGCGTTGCTGCTTCGAAAGGAAGGTTTAAAGGCGAAGAACTTTCAACCCGAAATGTACTTTGATGGTTGATAGCGAAATTGACGCCCAGTTTTTTACATCCCGAAAGGAGGAACAGGAAAAGAATTGCAATAAAAGGGTATTTTGTTTTCATGTGATAGTCAATTCCTCTGAGATGCGGGCTAACGGACGCGGCTAAGCTGCGTGTGCAGTGCAAGTGAATGTCGTAGTGAACTTTCTATGAAACTCTACCACCCAAATAAATCGCCGCGATCTAAACGTCAGCTTGAGCCGCTTGATATTTCCAATAAGTAAAAAGTTGGCAACATTACACGAGCCAACAACTTTGCGGAGGTATCATGTTCTACACCGGCATCGATCTGCACAAGTTCACCTCCTACCTCACGACCGTCGATCTCAGTGGCGCCGTGATCAAACACGCGGAGATCAAGAACGTTCCGCACAATATCGTTCAATATTTCTCCGATCTCGGATCCGAGAACGTCGCCACGGTCGAATCCACCATGACCTGGTACTGGCTGAACGATCTTCTCACTTCGATGCACATCCCGTTGGTTCTGGCGCATGCGAAATACGTGAAAGCCATTGCGTATGCCAAGGTAAAGACCGACAAGGTCGATTCTCATACTCTTGCCCAGCTGCTGCGCATGGAGTATATCCCCACCGCATACAAGCTGACCGGCGAACGCCGGACGATGCGCGATACTCTCCGTGCCCGGCTCAAGACCGTCCATCGACACACGTCGGTTGTGAACTCCATGCAATTGCTCCTGGCAAAATACAATCTGGATTCACCGGATCAATTGGAAGGAGTCTCACACTATCAATACCAACAACTAGAGGACCTGCAGGAACTTCTCAAAGAACAGATACTCGATCTGGAGAAACAACTCTATCCCACGATGATCCCCGACGATGACCTGCAACGGCTGCTCTGGATCCCGGGAATCGGCAAGATGAACGCTTTCACGATCCTGCT
>CAYMSG010000415.1:0-3524 GCA_964392955.1 uncultured Chitinophagaceae bacterium
CAGTAGTGTTTTCAATTTTTCATTCATGCGATAAGCTGAACAGCATTATTTTCTTTTATAAACAAACATTATTCTTTCTGATCCCGGTATGTTCATTTTCTTGGTTAAAGTGAAGAAAACTTTAAATGCCTCCTCAAACTCATACTCGTTATAACCCTCAAAAATATCCTCCCTCCATTGCAGCATCCCCACAACTTTCGGATCTGTTTTCGGCACAAATTCAATAATAAGTGTTTTGCAGACTGAAGCAAAAAAGGTGGCGAGTTGCTCAAACGAAATATTCCTGGCAATGGCGAGGTGATGGATCAGTGCCAGCGCCATACAAACGTCGAATGATCGGCGTTGAAAAAATGCACTGCGCTCCCCGTTCATCCAACCCATCCCCGGGCTTGGGTACGTAAGATCGATCACTAGCGGTAAAATATGCTGCTGCTTTTCTTTTTTCAACCGACGGTATAGTGAATCAATACAAGCACTGTCAAAATCAGTAGAAACCACCATTGCCTCTTTTTTGCAGAGCAATGAAAATTCACCTTCATTGGCGCCAAGATCAAGAACAGATGAGTACTCGAGATCAGCAAGTACCGAAGAAATAATTTGTTTCTTAGCGATGAGATATTCTTCACTCAAAATGGTTTCTTCGTAATAGTTGTTCCAGGTTGTCGTTGTTGTCAGTAATGTTAAGCTGCTGATACTATCTTCAAGGCTTTGCAGTATCTGCTCAATGTTTTTCTTTGAAATTTTCTTAGCTGTTTTGGTTGCACTACCGGTTGCTTTGCCAGCCATGTTTGCATGCAGGTGTACATGCAGATAAATTGAAGGTTTCAGTTTCGTTTTAAACGGCAACAATTTCGCTGTTGTACGTGCCGGTACACCATCCGCATAGCTCAGCATCAGTTTGTGAATATCCATACCGGTGTAAACTGCAAGCAGCAACGGGTTTAAAAAGCATTCACAAAACTGCCTGTAAGCAATCCATGCATCACCTTCCTTGTATGTTTCAAATGAAAGGGTATCGATCAGTTTCGCTTGGCCTTCCACAAACTGGATATTGGTATGTGTAGCATCTTTGAGGATCATCCCTTTTTGCAAAGCTGTTTTGCAAATGGATAGCGTTGCCAAGGCAGCATCTTTTAACTGCGTAAAACTCCATTCCCAGGCGTACGATAGAAATGGAATGGGCTGGGGTACCAATGTGAGATACCAATCTGTGCGATCAGTATGGTTTACATTCAATTCAGAATAGGGAAGCAGTAATTTTTTTTTGAGCAACCCGGCTGCAAGTCCGGACGATTGTAACAGTTCATAGTGCGACTGATAAGCAGTTGACACAAACCTGTAGATCGTTCCTTCTTTTTCATAAATAAAACCAGAAGGGTCACGAAACGAAGCAGGGTGATGTTTAATCGGTTGATTCATTTTTTTCTTCTTCTGTTTCAGGTTTGGGTTTGCTGAAAAAACTTTTGATCCAGTTCCATCCGGTTTTGAAATAGAAGATAACACCAAGCACGGCTGCAATAATTACCTGGATGAGGTAACTGCCACTGCCGGGGTCGAGGTATAAGAGTTGCATCATAAATAACGCAGGTTGGTTTTAGGAGTCAAGGCTAATAACGTTTCGTACATCAGGTGAATGGTATTTTCAATATCACTTTTGTGCAGCATCTCAACTGTTGTATGCATGTAGCGTAATGGAATGCTGATAAGCACTGATGGGCAGCCATCATTTGCATACGCAAACGAATCTGTATCGGTACCTGTGCTGCGGCTTAATGAACGCCACTGTACAGGAATTTTTTTCTTATCGGCTACATCCGATACAAAGTCGAGTAATTTATTGTGTACAGCTGGCGCTGTTGCAAGTGATGGTCCTTTCCCGCAACTGATATCACCCTCCACAATTTTACTGATCATGGGAGTGGTCGTATCATGTGTAACGTCAGTAACAATCGCAACATCCGGTTTAATACGGCGGGCAATCATTTCGGCACCACGCAAACCAATTTCTTCCTGTACTGCATTTACTACATATAAACCATACGGAAGTGTTTTCTTATTTTCTTTGAGCAAACGGGCAACTTCTGCAATCATAAAACCACCAATGCGGTTATCGAATGCACGGGCGATGTAATAATCATGCGCCAGTTCATCAAAACCTTCTTCATACGTAACCACGCAACCTACTTTAATTCCGAGTTCTTCCACTTCTTTTTTGGTGCGGGCGCCACAATCGAGCCACAGGTTGTCCACTCTTGGGGTTGGTTCTTTGGCATCAGGATTTCCAAGTCGTGTATGTATAGCTGGCCATCCAAAAACTGCTTTTACAATTCCTTTTTTTCCATGGATCAACACACGTTTGGCCGGGGCTATCTGATGATCCACACCTCCATTACGTTTCAGATAAATCAATCCTTCAGCTGTAATATAATTTACAAACCAACTGATCTCATCGGCATGGGCTTCAATTACAACTTTAAACGTATGTTGCGGATTTATAACACCAACTGCGGATCCATATGGATCTGTGAAATGTGTATCAACATATGGCTTCAAATATTCCAGCCACACTTTTTGACCGCTGGTTTCAAAGCCCACCGGTGAATGAGTATTATGGTAGTTCTTTAAAAAGTCGAGTGATGTGCTGGTTAAAATCGATTTCTTCTTTGCTGCTTTTGTTGCTTTTGCCATTGTGGAGTGCTTTCAGCAAATGTACGGGTTCGGTGCTTTTAAAAAGCGGCACACTGGTACTTTTTACCAACCGGCAAAGCCTTCGTCAGAGGAGCAGGAATAAACTTAATAGCGATGAAAGAATAAGCAACCCATCAACCCAGCCAAGGTAGAAATAGTCGCTGTTTCGTTCTTTCGAGATACGCAGCAGGTAAATGGCGGCAATACCCGGTAGCAATTGCAGTAAATGAACATAGGTGTTAAAACGGATGGCTAAGAAAATAACGGAGAATGAGTACAGCAGTACATTCACAAGAAAGAACAGTTGGAAGGTTTGCTCATTCATGATGTTAGCAGGTGTGTGAACGCCCATTTCAAAATCCCTCAGCCGGTCCCGATAATCGAAGATCATAGTGGCAAGAGCCACCAGTAAAAGCCGGCTAATAAAAAGAAACACCTCATTTACATTTGGCTCCACTTCAAAAAAAGCAAGTGGTAAAACCACCGTGGCATAAGCCCATACAAAACCGATGAAATAACTTTTAATGAACGTAAGAAATGAGGGGAGTTTGATGGGCTTTCGAAGCAATAACGGTGCTGTATAGGCCGCATTGAAAAGGATGGCCAGTACAATATGCGTATTGATACTTCTCACCTCCCACCAAAACCAAAACGTAGCCAGTAGTGAAGCAATGTTAAATGCTAGTGTAAACAGTTTTGTTTCGTTGAACCATTGCAATTGTTCGGATGAACTGCTTTTATTGGCTGCAAAACTGAAATGGGCGTTGTAGCTAAGTAAGGTTGCAAAAAAAACGAAAGCAATCAGTGTAAGCGGATAGTCGAACAGGGAATAGAAC
>CAYMSG010000416.1:0-2153 GCA_964392955.1 uncultured Chitinophagaceae bacterium
TCTTTCGACACGCCCGGCTTACGCATATAACTGTCGGCCAGTAATTTTCGATCGGCATCAAGTATAAGCCAGAAAGGAAGACCGGCCATTTCACCTTTATACTTTTTCTTAATCAAATCCGCTCCGGGAGTTTCAAGATGTTTTTTCCCTTCAGACTCATCAACAGTCAGATGAACGGTAATAAAATTGTCGTCGAAATACTTTTTACAAACGGGATCATTCATTGACAGATCCATCTTCTTACACCAGCCACACCAACTTGCATGAAAAAGCACAATGATCTTTTTCTTTTCGGTTTTTGCTTTTATGGAAGCCTCTTTTAAAATAGTTTCGGCAGATTGAGCGAAGGCATTGTTGCAGAAAATCAACAGCAATAAAGGGAGAATGTATTTCATATGTTGTATTTGCAAACAAGATAGCAATGGAAATCTTATTTGCAAATCAACTTTATAAAATGAACGTTAATTTAACAGGAAAGAAATCAGTCTAAATAACTCTTCATCTCAAACTGGTACTGCTCTGCAATGGCTTTTGCTTCTGTTGCAAAATCTTCATTGCCCGAGGCATAGATCACTGCACGGCTTGCATTTACAAGAAGTCCGCAATCATCATTCATCGCCTTTTCTGAAATATCTTTCAAGCTGCCGCCTTGTGCACCAACGCCGGGCACCAGTAAAAAATGATCCGGAATAATGCTGCGGATGTTTACAAATTCTTCGGGTTGCGTAGCACCCACAACAAACATTAAATTGTCGGGTGTGCCCCATTTAGCAACGGTACGTAATACTCGTTCGTATAAAAACTCAGCACGCAGATGAGTTTCCCCATTTTCGCTGAGCAGTTGTTTCAATTCAAAATCATTGGCACCTTTATTTGAAGTAAGTCCAAGTACAATTGCCCACTTACCTTCATATTCCAGGAACGGACGCACACTGTCTTCACCCATATACGGCGCAACAGTAACTGCATCAAAATTCATGGCTTCAAAAAATGCACGGGCATATTGTGTGGATGTGTTACCGATATCGCCACGCTTGGCATCAGCAATTTTAAAATGTGTGTCGGGAATATAATTCACCGTACGTTCCATTACTTCCCATCCCTTCACGCCCATTGCTTCGTAAAACGCAGTATTGATTTTGTAGCTTACACAATGCGGCAACGTAGCATCAATGATCGCTTTATTAAATTCAAACATCGCATCGGGATACGATTGCAGGTGCTGAGGAATTTTAGTGAGATCAGTATCTAAACCCACACATAAGTACGATTGCTTTTGCTGAATCTGCTCAATAAGTTGCTGCCTTGTCATGCGGCGAAGATAAAGAAAGTCGGAAGTCTGTAAGTCGGAAAGTCCGGAAGAATCAACCTGTAAATCGCAGAGACTAACTCTTTCCGGCTTCCCGTCTTTCGGACTTACGGACTTACGGTTTTTCCGACTATTGACTTATGACCTTCTTCAACTCCTCCCCAAACTGCCACACTTCTTCAAATGTATTGTACAAGGGAACTGGTGCTAAACGAATCACCGAAGGTTCACGCCAATCCACAAAATAACTGGCGTTCATTAAGGCCGTGTAAATTTCTTTTCCCCGCTGCAGCATATTCATACTTACCTGGCAGCCGTGTTCGGCTTCTGCACGGGGCGTAATAAATTCAATGATCGGTTTGGTTTGCGCTTTGTTCACTTCATCCAGTATATACCAGAGATAAGCTGTTAACTGTTTCCGTTTTGTGCTGATGTTGTTCCAGCCTGCTTCTTCAAATAATTCCAGTGATGCAAGCAACGATGCATAGAGCAACAACGGCGGTGTTCCTAACTGCCAGCCTTCTGCTGTTGGAATTGGTTTGAAGCCTTTTTCCATTTGGAAACGAGTTGCTTTTTCGTAACCCCACCAACCGGCAAAGCGTTGCAACGAAGTATCGTTATGATAACGTTCATGTACATACGCCGCCGCAATGGCTCCCGGACCGCCATTCAGATATTTGTAATTACACCAGCAGGCAAAATCAACATTCCAGTTATGCAGTTGTAATTCGATGTTGCCTGCGGCATGTGCCAGATCGAACCCAACTTTTGCACCCGCCTTCTGCGCCAGTTGGGTAATGGTTTGCATATCGAACACCTGTCCGCTGTAATAATTGATGCCACC
>CAYMSG010000416.1:2163-3522 GCA_964392955.1 uncultured Chitinophagaceae bacterium
TAACAGCAATGCCAGTTCTTCCCTGTGTTGCACAATCATCTGCAACAGATCTTCATTACGAATGGTATGCTCACCTTCTCTCGGCTTTACCTCAATAATTGCATCAGCCGGATCGAACCCATGATGCTTTACATGTGTTTCCATCATATACTGATCGCTGGGAAACGCTTTTGCTTCACAAAGAATCTTATAGCGTTTGCCCTGCGGACGATAAAAACTCACCAGCATCAAATGCAGGTTTACGCTGAGGTTATTCATCACCGTTACTTCGTGTGGCAAACAACCAACAACTTTACTGAGCGGCGTTGTAAGTTGATCATGGTAATCCATCCAGGGTTCATCTGCACCAAAGAATGCTTCTACCCCATGCGCAGCCCAATCGTTGAGGATGGTTTGTAATTTTTCATTCGTTCGCTTCGGTTGCAAGCCCAATGAATTACCGAGAAAATAAACCTTGTTTGTTCCGTTGGCAGCAGGAAGAATAAACTGCTCACGAAAATTTTTCAACGGATCAGCTGCATCCAGCTGTTGCGCAAAAGCAAGTGATGATTGAAACTGCATAAGGCAAAGAAACGATTAAATCATTTGAAACAGCGAAACGTTGAACCAAACATTTTTGATAACAACAACACCTCTGGTTTACATTTCTATAACCGAAACTGCTGTTAAAAAAAATGGCGAACCTTATGTTCGCCACAGATATCATAACCTCCTGTTCATTTTCGATGAAACAGCAGATTAATAATGGCCAATATAACAATAGCGCCAATGGCACCTGTTAAAATCGCCCCTACCAATCCCGTTCCTAAACTGATACCCAGTTTACCCAACAACCAGTATCCCACAAAACTGCCGAGAATACCAATTACAATGTTGCCCAGTAAACCAAGTCCGCCCCCTTTAAAAAGAAATGCTCCCAGCCAGCCGGCAAGTGCACCGATCAAAAGTGTTCCGATCAGTTCCATACAATTGATTTTTGGTATGAATAAATTGATTAACAACAAGGCAATGATATTATCGTGCCAAAAAAAAATGGCGGATCTGTGATCCGCCATCAAACTGTTTAAATTCATTCAATTACGAAATTACCTCTAATGTTTGTGTAACCGGTATTTCTGCATTCCGCATGGCGATGCTCCGCACAGCGGCTGCTGTAAATTCTTCAAATGCTTTTTTGGTAATGGCTTCATCACCGGCCATAACAGGTTTTCCATAATCGCCCCCTTCACGAATGCTTTGTACCAACGGAATCTGCCCCAGGAAATTCATATCAAATTCATCGGCCAAACGCTTGCCACCATCTTTCCCGAAAATATAGTATTTGTTATTCGGCAATTCGGCCGGCGTGAAATAAGCCAT
>CAYMSG010000417.1:0-3516 GCA_964392955.1 uncultured Chitinophagaceae bacterium
ATCATGCGATGCTGCACTGCTGGTTAAATAGGCAACAGCACCTTCGCTTGTAATGAGTTCTTTGATGAGTGTGTTCAAACGTTGTGCTGCGCCAAAGCGTGCAAAATTTCCCTGGTTGCCACCGGGACGTGCAGTTGCAGGCTGTGGTTTATAGTCAGCCATTTTCTTCAACTCTTCTTCTGTATAACGGGTTGCATCGGGTTTAAAACTATGCTTGTATTCATCCACTCGGTTTACTAATACAACTTTGCCTGCCAGCTTTCCCTTGTATTGAATTAATTCGGTTGAATCCTTTACATTAATCACCACCACTTCTGCTTTTTGTAAACCTTTGGTGCTTTGTGTCCATGTTTTTGGATACGCAATAATGGGTTTGTAGTAAGGCGCCGTCATGGCGATATAACTTTTTTTCAACTGCCATCCTTTTCCAAAATCGCCCCATGCTTCCAGAGCAGCTTTGTCAACGCCCCATTTTTTCATTTCGGCAATGGCGTAATCGGCTGCACGGTAATAGCCTGGTGAGTTGGTAAGGCGTGGGCCACTAACATCGGTTAAATGAAACGCAATGTTCATGATCTGCGAGTTGACCGTACCTTCTTTGATGATCTTGTTGATGATATCCTGGTCAAAGGTTTCATCCTGTGCAGTTGCGGACATTGCAGAAACCGCAAACAATAAGAGCAAGAGTTTTCTCATGAGTGTTGTTTTAGAATTTGATTGAAAGTAACGAACTCGCAGAAAAAACCGAAAGCTTTCTTTGCAGCGGTTGATAGGATGGGTGGGTGGCGGGTGCATGGCATAAATGAAAAGTCCCGCTGTTTTAGCAGCAGGACTTTTTATTTTTTGACTTTTCAGCGAATTAAATATCAATCGCTTCACCATACGCAACAGCCGTTGCTTCTTTTAACGCTTCACTCATGGTCGGGTGGGGGTGAACGCCGTTCAGAATTTCATGGTAGGTTGTTTCGAGTTTGCGTGCTACCACCACTTCAGCGATCATTTCTGTAACACCGGCACCGATCATGTGTGCACCAAGGAACTCGCCATATTTTGCATCGAAAATCACTTTTACAAAACCTTCAGTTGCACCGGCTGCACTTGCTTTACCGCTGGCCATAAATGGAAACTTACCCACCTTTACTTCATAACCTGCTTCCTTCGCTGCTTTTTCAGTATAACCCACACTGGCAATTTCTGGTGAACAGTAAGTACATCCGGGAATATTGTTGTAATCCATTGCTTCGGGTGCATGGTTATGTTTCTTTTCCATGTAGGCAATGTGCTCAGCAGCATTGATGCCTTCTTTACTGGCTACGTGTGCCAACGCCTGGCCCGGAGCTACATCGCCAATGGCATAAACACCGGGTACAGATGTTTGTCCGTATTTATCAACTACTACTTTCCCTTTTTCTGTTTTAATACCACTTTCTTCCAGGCCAATGTTTTCAATGTTGGCAACAACACCAGCCGCACTCAACAGAATGTCTGCTTCCAGCACCTGCTCACCTGCAGCAGTTTTAACAGTAGCTTTTACACCGGCACCTGATGTATCTACTTTTGTCACCTCAGCACTTGTCATAATACTGATGCCCTTTTTCTTGAACTGTTTTTCCAGCTCTTTCGAAATATCTTCATCTTCCACTGGTACAATACGTGGCATAAATTCCACGATGGTGATTTTTGTACCCATGCTGTTATAAAAATCTGCAAATTCAACACCAATAGCACCACTTCCTACAACGATCATCGATTTCGGTTGCTCGGGCAGTACCATTGCTTCACGGTAGCCGATGATCTTTTTTCCATCCTGTGGCATAGAAGGCAACACACGGCTGCGGCCACCGGTAGCGATAACAATATATTTTCCTTCTACTGTTTGTTTACTTCCATCAGCAGCAGTTACTTCCAGTTTGCCTTTGCCGGCAATCTTTCCATAACCCATGATCACATCGATCTTGTTCTTCTTCATAAGAAACGTAACGCCCTTGCTCATTTTATCGGCCACACCACGACTGCGTTTTACCACAGCGCCAAAATCATGCTGAACACCGTTGGAAGTAATGCCATAATCAGCACTGTGCTTCATGTATTCGTACACCTGTGCACTTTTCAGTAATGCTTTTGTGGGAATGCAACCCCAGTTCAAACAAACACCACCAAGACTTTCTTTTTCAACAATTGCTACTTTAAAACCAAGCTGAGAAGCACGGATAGCTGCCGGATAACCGCCGGGACCACTACCAAGAACAATTACATCGTATGCCATACAAAGAATTTGAAAATTTGAAAATGCAGTAATTTGAAAATTATCGGCTGCGAAGGTAGTTGAAGTGGGGGAAATAGCAAAAGGGAAGAAGCGGAACAGCCCTCAGCCGATAGCTGTTAGCCGTTAGTAAAACCAGCTTTCAGCTTTTTTGTGTTGGCTTGCAGCGAGTAGCTGGCAGCTAATAGCTTTTTTTTAACACAAATCGTTAAAACATGGACGCATATTTGACTGTGGAAAATAAACAGCAGATCAGCACGTTAAGTTGACCTGCAAGATTTACATTTGTTTGCATTCGGTAAATGCTGAATGTGATTACTAAAACCATTGAACAGTATGAATTTCTTTCTTCTCCAGGTACAGAATGCCGTTGATACATTAACAAATTCCGGTGCCGCACAGGCCGTTCCTAAAAAAGAACTCCACCTGATCGATCTCATGGTGCAGGCCGGCTGGATCATGATTCCCCTGCTTTTATTGAGTATTGCCACCGTGTATGTGTTTGTGGAACGTTGGATGGCTATTAAAAAAGCAACGGAAGTGGATGCCAATTTCATGAACATTATCCGTGATAATATTTTAAGTGGTAACGTTACCGCCGCCCGCAACTTTGCACGTAATACCGCCAATCCGGTTGGACGTATCATCGACAAAGGGTTGCAACGTATCGGCAAACCCATTGATTCCATTGAAAACAGTATGGAAAATGTGGCCCAGCTGGAAATGTATAAACTGGAACGGAATGTGAATATTCTTTCCGTGATCTCCAAGATTGCTCCCATTTTTGGTTTTGTTGGAACATTGGTGGGCTTGATGCAGCTCTTCTTTAACATCAACGCTACCGGTGAGTACGAACTGAGTACCATTGCCGGCGGTATTTACACAAAACTCATCACATCTATTACTGGTCTTGTAATTGGACTCGTGGCATACATGTTTCATAATATTTTACATACGCAGGTAGAAAAAGCGCTCAATAAAATGGAAGCTTCTGCTGCTGATTTTCTCGATGTATTACAGGAACCAACCCGTTAAACCCTAACGTATGAATCTACGAAAGAAACGTGCAGAATCATCGGAGGTGTTTACAGATGCGTTGAACGATATCCTGTTCATCCTGCTGATGTTTTTCTTAATTGTATCTACACTGGCCAACCCCAATGTGCGCAAAGCATCGTTGCCCAAGGCCAAAAGCAATACCCGCAGTAAACAAACGGTGGTGGTAACCATTGACGCCACGAATCGTTTTTATG
>CAYMSG010000418.1:0-3509 GCA_964392955.1 uncultured Chitinophagaceae bacterium
GTTTTTCTTTGATGTAAGTTGAAAACGGACTGTGTTCTTCGCACATTGTGCAACTCAAATTACAATCTTCAGGATTTGTGTCAAGCGTAACACGCCAAAGTTTGTAAATGAATTTGCTGTAAATGTTTTCTAATTCTTTGCAATGGTCTTGAATATTTGGAACGCTTCCGTCTGCGGAATACAAATAACCTTTTTCGCCTAACGTTTTCATTTTGTCAGGATTTGAAACAGAAAATTTCATTTGTTCTGCTAAAGAATTTGCGTTGCGATGTTCAAACAAAAGTCCGTTTACATTGTGCTGAACATATTCTTTCATTCCGCCAAAATCGGCAGTAATTACAGGCACTTTACACGATTGTGCTTCGTGAATGACAAGCGGTGAATTTTCGCTCCAAATACTCGGAACTACAATGCAATCCACATTTGAAAAAACATCGTTCGCTAAATTATGATTGATGTATTCTCCCGAAAATTCAATTTTGTTTTTTGAAGTTTTCGCAAATTCTTTCAAAGTGTTTGTACTTTGTCCGTTTGTTCTGCCGAAAATTTTCAGTGTTGCGTTTTCTTCAATTTGATTAAACGCTTCAATCAAAAGATTTACTCCTTTTGCAGGAATGTGAGTTCCGATGTAACCAAAAGTGTAATTCGTTTTCGCTTTTGATTTTTCGGTTTGCGTTAAGTATTCTGTAGGAAAACCGTAATCCAAATAAATAATTTTGTTCTCGGGAACAGCAAAGTCATTGATAAATCTATCACGCAAATAGTTTGACGGTGCGATGAACAAATCAACTTTGTTGATGATTGCTTTAGTTTCAATCATTCGCTGATGTATCCAACTGCTCCAATTTTCAATGTCTGCATTTTCGTTTTCTTCTCGTCCACTGAAATAAACTTTGTAGCAATCAGTCGCACATTTTTTGTCGTTTTGCTTTTCGCACAACTGAAAGTTGTTTGCGTTGCCAATGCTTCGTGTTAAAAATTGCCCTCTTGGACACATTAACCAAAAGTCGTGTAGCGTGTAAACAATCGGAATTTTCAATTTGTTCAGTTCGCCAATCAAACCTGTTGAAAGATGATTAACGTGTCCGATGTGTGCAATGTCGGGCTTAATTTGTTTTATCAATTCCGCAAAGTTGTCGTCCATTTGCTTGTGGCGATAACCGTCTTTGCCTTGCGAATTGTTTACGAAGTAAAGCGTTAAGTTGTCGTTTACTTTTTGCTTACGAATACTGAAACAAGTTGAATACGGATTTTCTTCCCGTGTAAAAACAGAAACTTTGTGATGTTTAGAAAGTTCGTTACAAATGGATTGGCTGTAAACTTCTGAACCTGCATTGTAGTTGGGCGGATAACCGTGTATTATTTTTAGAATGTGCATTTTTAGTCGTATTAAAAATATAAAAGCAAGCAGGCAAAGCCCGCTTGCTTAATGCACAACTTATCTTTTACCTTTTTGCTGGTTCGGATTAAGCTGTTTTCCACGATTACCTTGATTCTTGTCAAAGGTCGTGTTGCTTCCATTAGTCCCCTTGTTTGGGTTCTTAATGTCTGCCTGATGATTAGATGATTTGTTTTTCATAAATCACAACAGTTTAGAAGTTACGCCTACTCTTGATTTGCTTTTCGGCTTCCGCACCTTTCGTTTTGAATGGACGTTAGAATAACCATTTGTCAAAGATATTAAATCTAAAGTCCGTTTTAGTCGTTATGGTCTGTCGGTGACTTGTGGGTCGTCCTGCCATTGCCACTAACGGTCGAGTGTATGTGCCGTAAGGGATTGCGGAGTAGTTCCCTGTCCACCGACACGAAAGTTTGAGCGGGCTACAATGCTTAAATACCCACTGAAACCCTTATGGCATATACACTTTGTTGTGCGTTCGGCTTTTATTTATTTCATTTTCTTATTGTAAATTGAAGCAAAGTTACTAATTTTGCATTCAATTATTTAGATTTTTTTCATTATGTATTACAGCAGACCTTGGACGACTATCTAAGTGATAGACAGTCCCAAATAAATTTCCCATAATCTTTTTGGCAAGACAAACAGTCTATGCTTTAGTGTGTCGTCATTTTTAATGAAGGCATTTCTTTGTCATAGTTGCTCTGTCAGGTAATACTGTCTTTCACATCGCTACGATTTGAATTCAAGTATTCACCTGTAAGAAGTCATAATGAATAAAAATAAATTGCCTGTAAGATTTACAGGTCAGCACTTTACAATTGACAAAGTGCTAATTGAAGATGCAATAAAACAATCAAGAATTAATCAAAACGATATGAATAAAAATAAATTGCCTGTAAGATTTACAGGTCAGCACTTTACAATTGACAAAGTGCTAATTGAAGATGCAATAAAACAATCAAGAATTAATCAAAACGATACGGTCTTAGATATTGGTGCAGGAAAAGGATTTCTAACTGTACATCTACTACAAAAGGCAAAATTAGTCATTGCGATTGAGAATGATTTTGAGTTAATAACGCATCTAAAACACAAATTTAAACAAACTCAAAACATTCAAATTTTTGGATGTGATTTCAGAAATTATAAAATTCCAAATTTTTCGTTTAAGGTTGTTTCAAACATACCATTTGGTATAACATCAGAAATTTTAAAAATATTGATGTTTGAAAATATGGAAAGTTTTCAGGGCGGTTCAATTTTCCTGCAATTAGAACCTGCTAAAAAGTTATTTGTAGACAAAATCTTTAATCCTTACACTATCCTATATCATACATTTTATAGTTTGAAGATAGTTTACGAAATAAATCCTAATAGTTTTATACCTCCTCCAACTGTTAAGTCTGCTTTTCTTAAAATTGAACGAAAACCTTTACATATTGATTTTAATCAGAAAGTCAAATATTTAAATTTCCTATCCTTTCTGTTACAAAAACCTAATTTACCTGTCAGAACGGCTTTAAAATTAATATTCAGAAAAAGTCAGGTTAATGAAATTTCCGAAAAACTTGGAATTAATTTGAACTTAAAAATCGTGAATCTATCTCCAAGTCAATGGAAAGATTGTTTTATTGAAATGCTGAAAGTTGTCCCTGAAAAGTTCCACCCTTCATAATCACTTCTTTTATATTAAGGTGGTATTTCCATTATCGGGGTCTTGTCTTTTAAGCTGACGCACAACGGTTTTGGGCTTGGCGAAGGTGGCGTAATTTACCCACCAACTTTCATACGAAGAACCAAAGTTCAAATATAGGAAAAACTGTCCTACGAAGCACTGCACCGCCACTTTTGCCAAACCCATGTTACCAGTATGGGCGTTCTTGTCGGTTAAGTTTCACGAGTTGTCTTTATTGTCGGGTCAGGTTGGAGCGGTCGCACGAAAATTTAGTTTTTTTTGAGAGGGCGTTTTTTCTTTCTTGTCGTGCGTTTGCTTTTGGCATATCTTTTTGTTTTGCGATGGCTTTAGCTCTTTGCCGCCCGCAGGAACGAGGACGGCAATGTGCTAAAAGTGTTTAAGCTCAAAAAGTATGACAAAAGGTAGCGGGGA
>CAYMSG010000419.1:0-3503 GCA_964392955.1 uncultured Chitinophagaceae bacterium
TGGGAAACAGAAAGATGGGGCGGAGCCATATTGCCTATGGACAGGTTTGAAAACGTAGAAGGATTTTTGGCAGCCGCTCCGGGATTTTTAAAAGAAACAACGGAAGAATATTTATCATCCATTAAATAAACAACACTAAATGAAATTAACAGAAAACAATCTGGTTGGTGCAGTAAAAGAACTAATCAGCAAAGGTTATACCGATGATTTTAGAATTAAGGAAAATAAATTGGTGGCATCCCAATCAGGTATTGAGCTGCAGCCGAAAGAGTTTACCGTAGATGCCGCTTATAAATTTGAAGGGGCTGAATCTGAAGCAGACACCCAATATCTATTTGCTATATCATCTTCAAATGGTGCTGTAAAAGGCCTGCTGATAGATGCACTGGATATTTATCAGGATTTAGATGAAACTGCTATAACAGAAAAACTAAATGTGCATTTTGATACCTATGTATTTGACGATAATAATGCTGAACAGAAATATGGCTTGCCAAAAGTATTTAAAACAAAATTTGATGAAAACCCTCACCGGTATGAATTAAGGATTGGTTACCCCGATTTTCCGCCATGTCCTTTTGGGAATTCATTTAGCATGCTGGGATTTGATAAAGATAACAACCAGTATGTGTGGCTGGTAACAAGCGTCATTAAAGATGGCAGGCTTAATAAAGTTGAATTTAAGAAGTAATGGATTGGTACCTGCCTATAACAATAATTCCGGGTGTTGGTGTACTCATAGTTTCCACAACCAACCAGGTAATTGCATTGAATATTGATATTGCACAAATGATTGCCAATAATACTTGCGTACAGCAATCACACATATTTGAAATAAAAAACAAGCAATTGAAAAAATTAGCAAAAGCTACAGAATTGTTTTATATCTCATGTGCTTTATATGTATTCTCGGGCCTGTCCGGGGCTTTTATCCACAGCATGATTACTTCTGAGGTATTGCTGATTGCTGCAACAACATGCTTGTTTGCAGCATTGGGATACTTAATATATTTCGGGTATGATTTAATAAAAATCCAGAAAATTCAAATTTCAAATATTAAAAACAGGAGTTTATGATAGTAGGTGTCTTTAAGAGCAGGGTAAATCCAAAGTTTGCAGATGAATTTAACAGGCTGTACAGTGAAATGTCTGGCCATATTGCAAAAATAAAAGGTTATAAAGGTCATAAAATGTATAAGTCAGAAGATGGTGAAGCTTGTGTGGTAGTAGAATTTGAAAATGATGAAGCATTTGAACAATGGGACAAGCATGTAGAACATAAGAAAGCAAAAGAAAGGGGTAAGCAGGAAATATTTGATGAATATGATGTAATGGTGGGTAAAGTATTTGAAAGGCATACCAAACCTGATGATTCATTTATTATGCCTTTCTTTATTTAATTTATATGGCAACTACAATAAAAATAAAAAACTTCCCGGAAGGATATCAGTCAATCATTACCAATGGCAAACACAGCATTATTGGCGATGAACCATTAAACAGCAAAGGCACCGACCTGGGTTTAAGCCCAAGCGAACTGGTATTAAGCGGACTGGCTATGTGCAAAGTGGGGACCGTTAGATACATTGCAAGAAAAAACAATTGGGAAATAAGAGATGTAGAGGCCACCCTGGAGCAAGAAGTAAAAAGAGACAGCACCGGTACATATACAACTGTAAAAGTGGTTATGAAAATAGAAGGTGATATTACGAATGAACAACGGGCCGAACTATTAAAACAGGCAGATAATTGTTACATACACCGCCTGCTTAATGGTGCATGGGATATTCAACCAATACAAACAGTAACAGAAGGCATTTAAGTACAGTAGAAAATGGCAGAACTAAAAAAGGAAGAACTTGTCAATGGCTGGAAGCTGAAAGGGATTAACGACACGAAAGTGCCTGATATATTATCCTTTAGCGGTAAGCCTTTGTTGATTTTGTTTTTCAACCTTGGCTGTCCGGGTTGTAAAGGCCGGGCATTGCCGTTTGCTAATAGTATGGTGGTGGAGCACGGCGATAAAATAAACGTATGCGGCATACATACCAACTTTGAAGGGCTTGATTACAGTGATGAAGAGCTTTTAAAAGCAAAAGAAACCTATTATATCCGCTTTCCTTATTTCAGGGATTATAATTTCAATACCACATTTATTAATTATGAAGCCGGAGGAACACCACATTGGCTTTTAACTGACAATAATCTTGAGCCTGTTTATTCTATATTTGGTTCGGAGCCTAACAATGCATTGTTGCGTTTAGAATTAAAGATTAAAGAACTTTTACAATAAAACATATAATAATGACAAGAGAAGAATTAATTAAGAAAGTTTCATCAGAAGGCTATGCTGTTGACCTAACATTACAGGATGATTGTCTTTATTGTGCTGCAACTGAAGAAAGATATTTTTTAGAGAATTTTGAAGTAATTATGGAATACGATTTTACTGAAGCCAATAAAAACAGAAAACTACGTACAGTAAAATCTACCGAATATGACCTGACAGGATATTATATAATTTAAAAAACAAACGTTATGCTTAATTGGAATGATGTTATCAAAATTGCCAACAATGGTAATCCGGCACCCGAAAAAAGAGTAGAAAAAACCGAAGAAGAATGGAAGGATTTGCTTACAGAAGAACAATTTTATGTTACTCGTAAAAAAGGAACAGAGCGACCACACAGTTCGGAAATGTGCAACCTTTTTGAACCGGGCAAATATGCCTGCATCTGCTGCGATACCGAATTGTTTGACAGCGGCGAAAAGTTTCAGAGCGGAACCGGCTGGCCTTCTTTTACACAACCAATAAAGGAAAATGCTGTAGCTTATCATAAAGACGGCAGTTACGGTATGATTCGTATAGAAACACTCTGCAATACCTGCGATGCACATTTGGGGCATGTCTTTCAGGACGGACCTGCCCCCTCTGGTCTCAGATATTGCATTAATGCTGTTTCATTGAAAAAAATAAAGCAGTAAGAAAGACAGGGAAGAATTTACAAATCAGGATGTAGTATTAAACAATTCAGTTTCAACAAACAGGATATATTTGAAGCCTTGTAATAAAACAGCAAAAGGCGTTAACCCTTCTGGGTATTCTGAGATTAAAAGCAACAAACATTAAAAACATTTAATTAGAAAATAGATGGACAAACTTTTATTAAAGAACAAATTGCTTGAAAATGAACATAGCAAAATAAAGTCGTTCACGGTTAACCTGAATGACTTTATTAATAACACCCATATAGATTACAACGAAGTAAGGGACAATGATGATTATTCTCATCACCATCAGGCAACTACCGACAGCAATGTCGGGCATAAGCATTTGCATGTGCATGATGAGCATATCAAGGCAATAGAGGCCCTGGATTTCTCACCCAGCAACGTAGTGGAGCCTGGAGCGGTTGTTCAGGTAAATGATAGATACATTGTTGTAGCGGTGGCTGAATCAGCTTTTAAATTTGATGGTAAAGATGTGTTATCCATTTCACCTG